>NZ_JBINJE010000100.1:0-883 GCF_043951955.1 Halalkalibaculum sp. DA384
CCCGGCCAGGGAGAGGACCGTCGGTGCCAGGTCGACAAAACTGACCAGTTCCTTGTTAACCTGGCCCGGCGGTATCTCCCCCGGCCAGCGGATGACCAGTGGGACATGGAGGCCGGAATCATATAACCAACTTTTTTGCCGGGGTAGCGCCCCTCCATGATCACTCCAAAAGAACACGATGGTATCATCGGCCAGCCCGTCTTCTTCCAGATCTGCCAGGATCTGCCCCACCTGACGATCCATCTGCTCGATATTGGTATACTGCTGGGCAATATCCCGGCGAACCACCGGCGTGTCCGGCAAGTAGGGCGGCACCGGTACCGCATCCGGATCCACGCTGAGGGGCAACTCCGACTGCCACACCTGGCTTTCATGGGTCGTAGTCAGATTGATAACCGAAAAAAACGGTTTCCCTTCCGGCCTGTTCCGCCAGTGAGCCTCCCGGCTGGACTCATCCCATACCGAGGCGGGGCGCCCAAAATTGTAGTCGGTTTTAACATTGTTGGTGGTGTAGTACCCAGCCGCCCGCAGGTATTCGGGAAACGCCTTTACGTATGGCGGGGGTACCACCAGGTAGGGCGTGACCGCACCGCTGACCAGCGGCTCACCGTCTGGTATCGTTTTATGGGCATGGCCGGTATGGGTCGGGCGGTGATGGTGGGCCCCGATGGAGGATTGATGCATCCCGGTTATAATCGCCGTGCGGCTCGGCGAGCAGACCCCGGCCGTGGTAAAGGCATTGGTATACATCAACCCCTCGGCGGCCAGCTGGTCGATCACCGGGGTTGCCACCACCGGGTCCCCATATACGCCCATCAGCGGGGAAATATCCTCCACCGAAATCCAGAGTATGTTGGGCCTGTCGGCACCCGCAGCCTGGGCC
>NZ_JBINJE010000101.1:0-851 GCF_043951955.1 Halalkalibaculum sp. DA384
TCTTCTCCAAGAGGGACTTCAACACATTGCCTTTATTGCATCCTGAGATTGTGACCCAAGAGTTCCTCCTTGGAGAAGGAGGACAGGAGGATTGACCTGGTGGATTTAGTATATCGGCTAAAATTTATTATTAAGCACCTAATCAACATCGCTCAGGCCATACCTAAAACTACACATTCCAGAATTCATTCTCTTTTCCATTCCTCATTAGCTTTTCAACCATCAGGTGGTTTATCAATCTCCCTAAATCCCTCTTCTCCAAGAGGGACTTTGTAAGTGCCCATTCCATACAATAAGAGCCATTTTCTTGTCATTGAGTTCCTCCTTGGAGAAGGAGGACAGGAGGATTGATCATATTATTATTCTGGCAGATAATTTTCCAACACCCGTATAACATTATCCAAATCATTGCGTACTTCCTCTTCTGAAAATCGGAGTACAGTATATCCAAGCTCTTTTAATCGCTTATCCCGTACTTTGTCGTCCTCATATTTGAATTTATGGGAATACCCATCTAGTTCAATAACCAGGTTAAGTTTTCTGGAAATAAAATCAACGATATAATTATCAATGCAAAACTGGCGGTTAAATTGGTAGCCATGAAATTGGCTGGCCCGGAGGACTTCGTTCCAGAGAATAGCTTCTCCCTTAGTACCATCTTTCCGAAGTCTTCTGGCTAGCTCCTTATGCTTTTTATTATAGTGTGATTTACTCTTTGTCATCTTAACGAACTTTGTTTTTTGTCAATCTCCCTGAATCCCTCTTCTCCAAGAGGGACTTCAACACATTGCCTTTATTGCATCCTGAGATTGTGACCCAAGAGTTCCTCCTTGGAGAAGGAGGACAGGAGG
>NZ_JBINJE010000102.1:0-800 GCF_043951955.1 Halalkalibaculum sp. DA384
ACCTGTTATTGTTTAAAATGATTGACTTTTTGCGGCTCAATAAAGAAGTGAAGCGTACTGTCGTTTAAACTGTATCGCGCTTCCATCGAAACGGCGAGCACTTTCGCCACGTTTTCCACGCTTTCATCCTGGAAGGAACCCGTTATATACTTATCGAAAAGTGAAGAATCTGCGACTTCAACAGTAATACTGTAATGATCTTCAAGCCGCTCAATGACTTGGGCAAGAGGCTCATCATCAAATATCAGGCGGTCTTGCATCCAGGCCAGGGCCTGGTATAAATCGGCTTTTTCAACAACCAGGTTATCCGGTCCATTTTTGACGCTGACTTTCTGCCCCTGCGATACGATTACCGATGAGGTAGCCTCCTCAGCCGTGCTACCGCTGTCGATCTTTTGGCTTTGTGGTGACACCTTCACCTTTCCCTCTGATACCACGACCTCTGTTCCCTCATGTTCCTTATCGGTATTTATATTAAACTTGGTACCGATATCTTCGATCGCAGCATCATTGGTATATACGATAAATGGGGCCGGATGATCGTGATCAACTTCAAAATAGGCTTCCCCCTGCAAATACATATCCCGGGATGATGTTCCATAGTCATCTCTGTATTGAATCCGGCTGTTGCTATTCAGCGTTACCTTTGTACCATCTTTGATATGCACAACGACTCGTTCATCATCCTGGGAGGCAATAGTATTGTAAACGACCTCTTCCCGGGGTTGAGATGGCGGGCTCGACGAAATCGAATAGAGGTAGAACCCGTAGGCTCCCCCCAGTACCAGCAGTACTGCAGC
>NZ_JBINJE010000103.1:0-786 GCF_043951955.1 Halalkalibaculum sp. DA384
TAACTAAAACCAAAGGGATATGAACAGGAAAACATTTTTACGCAACAGTGTGCTGGCGGGCTCGGCGATGGCTGTACCCGGGAGTGTGAAGGGGATGACGGCCTCAACGCCATCCACACCCGGTCGGGGTCAACAACACTCTTTTAATCTCAAGTACGCCCCCCATTTCGGGATGTTTCGCCATCACGCGGGCGAAGACCCGATTGACCAGCTCAAGTTTATGGCGGATGTCGGGTTTACCGCCTTTGAAGACAACGGCATGATGGGGCGCTCCCCGCAGATGCAGGAGAAGATCGGCAACCAGCTGGCCAACTCCGGCATGCAGATGGGCGTGTTTGTGATCGACAAGGGCGGGAATGCGGCCAATTCGTTTACCACCGGCGACCCCGAACACACCGAAATTTTTGTAGAGGCTTGCAAGGAGGCGGTAGAAGTGGCCAAGCGGGTGAATGCCACCTGGATGACCGTAGTGCCCGGCAATTTTGACCGCTCCCTGCCGATGGGCATCCAGACCAGCAATGTGGTGGAGACGCTCCGCCGCGGGGCCGAGATTTTTGAGCCGCACGGGCTGGTGATGGTCCTGGAGCCGCTTAGCGACACCCCAGAGCTGTTCCTGCGGCATTCGGACCAGACCTACCAGATCTGCAAGGCGGTGGACAGCCCGGCCTGCAAGATCCTGTATGATATCTACCACATGCAGAAAAATGAGGGACGCCTGATCCACAACATGGAGCTGTGCTGGGACGAGATCGCCTACATCCAGCAGGGGGACGTGCCGGGCCGCAA
>NZ_JBINJE010000104.1:0-717 GCF_043951955.1 Halalkalibaculum sp. DA384
GCGTCAATTTGTGTTCTCCCATTGATTGGAACTTCCCGTGTTTGATAACCAATGAACGAAAACACAAGCGTATCTTGAAGACTATTAACTGGCAGCTCATACTCTCCATCAGAACCTGTAGCTGTTCCCTGTGTCGTCCCCTTAATCACCACATTAACCCCGGGCAACGGGTCTCCTGAGGATGCATCGGTAACTTGCCCACTAACAGTTTCCAGAATTGGAGTCCGCTGCTTTTTCTGAAGGATGATATACCTGCCCGTCGCCCAATAGTCCAGCCCTTGTGGTTTTAGTAATCGGTCAAGTATTTTTCCAAGGCTTTCTTCTTCAAATTGGAGGGAAACCTTTGGATTCCCCTGTAGCATGTCCCGGGTATAAAAAAGATGGACACCGCTTTTTCGCTGAACTTTATGTAATACATTTTTCAAGGACAGATTGTTGACACTCAATGATATCTTCGTTTGAAGAAGCTCTTGAGAGCTGGATTGCCCCAAATTGTGTTGGTTTTCATTTGCAAAATTATCCACCAGAACTTGTCCCCCGGCGGCAGAAGACCATCCCAGCACGATGAAAAGAACAAGTATCCCTATACTGTATTTATTAAACATAGTACTATCCCGTAGTTACCTGTTATTGTTTAAAATGATTGACTTTTTGCGGCTCAATAAAGAAGTGAAGCGTACTGTCGTTTAAACTGTATCGCGCTTCCATCGAAACGGC
>NZ_JBINJE010000105.1:0-697 GCF_043951955.1 Halalkalibaculum sp. DA384
TGGCTATTTCGGTCATATAGTGCCACTCATTTCGGGCCATATAGTGCCACTTTCCAACAGCGATATTAGCGGTTAACGGTCATTGGGTCAAGCGTTGTTTTTTGCGAAGCGATTCGCCTTTGAGTTCCAACCGATGAGAAGAGTACACCACCCGGTCCAGGATAGCATCAGCGATGGTTCCTTCCCCGATCAATTTGTGCCAGCCGCTGACCGGTATTTGGGAGCAGAGAATGGTGGATGTGGCCTGGTGACGGGCTTCGATCAGGTCCATCAGCAACTGCCGGTCGGCCGGATCCATCGGATGCAGCCCAAAGTCATCGAGAATGAGCAGATCGGTCTTTAGGAGACTTTTCAGCAGTTTGGGCCAGTTGCCTTCGAGTTTGGCCAGTTTCGCCTCGTCAAAAAACCGGGCGGTAACAAAATAGCGGGTTTTAAGGCCCATCAGACATGCCTGGCGGCCGATCGCCTGCCCGAGCCAACTTTTGCCGGTTCCGGTTGGGCCGGTAATAATGAGGTTCTCGGCCTTTCGGGCAAAATTCAGGCTCAGCAGGCGTCCCATCAGGGTCTTGTCGAGCCGGCGATCGGGATGGTAGTCGATGTCGGTGGCGGCCGCCTGCTGGCGGAAGCCGGCCCTCCTGATCAGCCCTGCAATCTTCCGCTGCTGACGGTCCTCCCATTCGGCGTCAATGAGGGTGGC
>NZ_JBINJE010000106.1:0-654 GCF_043951955.1 Halalkalibaculum sp. DA384
CCGCAGAGGATCGCGCCCGGACCTGGAGGCGGGAAGGAGGACAGTTCAGTCCGCCATACACGGTACAGATTACCTCGACCACCCACGGAGCCTCCATTGTCTATACGACCGGTCAGGGCGAGGATCCCGACTGGCAGCTGTATACCGGACCCATTCGGGTCGAGGAACCGCTGACCCTGAGAGCCAAAGCCGTACGATACGGGTATGCCGAAAGTGAAGAGATCAACGGGGCGTTTGGTGTAAAATAACGTGAGAGCCTTTTGTGTTCTGAACACTCGGAAACACATTATTCCAATACCTTGGAAACTAGATTATGATTATAATACCATATTTAACGTGAGTTAGACATAAGAAAAGGGCATTTTATCGAATAAAAAAGCAGGATATTTAGTATCTTAAGTTATTGTCCAACATACACTTAACCAAATCTCCTGCCGTGATTAACGTCCTCAAAATTACGGAAATATTTTGTTCTTTGGATGACTTTACTGCCGATTTTTTGCCCGTCTGGCATCGCCATCTGTTGGCGGCAGGCAAGTCTCGCATAAAACCCTGCCGGCTGTCCCCTTCGGAAGTGATGACCATTCAGGTACTGTTCCATCTGTCCGGGGTCCGTACCTTTAAAAAGTTCTACCAAGGCTATGTTTGCAAGCA
>NZ_JBINJE010000107.1:0-641 GCF_043951955.1 Halalkalibaculum sp. DA384
GTAAACTCCGGCAGGTGTTTGATTTCGCCCCCGTTCATCGCCGACTCATGCGCCAGCAGGCCCACGCAGGTCCAGTTGGCCGACTGCCGCGCGTTCGGGTAGGGCTCGCGATCGTTGGCAATCGAGTCCACAAACTCATGCGCCAGGTGCGGGTGGGATCCGCCGTGGCCCCCGCCCTGGATAAACGACAGGTGGGCGTGCTCGTCGGCGTCATAGACCCCCTCCCGGGTGAACTCCTGGATCTCCTCTGGCAGCCGGTGGCCGTAGTCGGGCACCTGGACCCGCTCGGGGATCTCCGGTTCGGGCTTCTTGGCCGTGTGGATGACCGGGTCTTCGCCTTCAATCAGCGGCCATTCGAAAGATTTCTTGGAACCGTAGGCATCGAAGCTCTCCCGGTACTGCCGGGCCGTGTCGAACAGGCTGCGGTAGATATGGGCTGAGATATCTGAATCTTTCAGCTTGATGTGGCAGGTCTCGACCGCAAACGGGGAGCCGGACTTGGCGATCAGCTCGTCGCTGATCTTCCCGGAGCCGAAGCAGGAGACGTACTCCGCATCGGCGTCGGTCAGCCCCAGCACCGGGCTCACCACGTGGGTGGCGTAGTGCATCGGCTTCATGTACTGCCAGTATTCGGGCCAGCC
>NZ_JBINJE010000108.1:0-604 GCF_043951955.1 Halalkalibaculum sp. DA384
CCGTGCACCGGCATCAGCTTTATCGATTCGACCCCGCTTCGCGTGTGTGACAACCGACGTATTCACAGCCACAAAGTGTTCCAGGGATTAGCCACCCGCGGGCACTGCTCGATCGGCTGGTTTTATGGATTTAAGTTGCATCTGATTACCAGTGACACCGGTCACGTGGTTGATGTTATGCTCACCCCTGGCAATACCGACGATCGACAACCCCTGAAAATGAAGGGCTTTATCGACAAGCTATTTGGCAAACTTTTCGGCGATAAAGGCTACCTGTCGAAAGCCTTGTTTGAAGATTTATTTTTCCAAGGCATACACCTGGTCACCAAACTGCGTAAAAACATGAAAACCAAGCTGGTGACGCCCATGGCCGATGCCATCCTGCTGCGCAAACGAGCCATCTGCGAAACCATCATCGATCAGCTTAAGAATATTTTCCAAATTGAGCATTCCCGGCATCGGAGCCCGAAAAATTTCCTGACGAACCTGTTCTCGGCCTTAATCGCCTACAACTTCACCGAGAAAAAGCCCAGCTTGAAGCAAACTTATGTCGATACCGGACAATTGTTGCTATTTTAGCAACCCTTATGTCGAACTCACGTTA
>NZ_JBINJE010000109.1:0-580 GCF_043951955.1 Halalkalibaculum sp. DA384
GCCGGGCTGATGGACCACCTTAATATATCTAAGGCAGCCGTGGTGGGGGTCTCGATGGGCAGCCCGATCGCCCAGCAGCTGGCCCTGCGCCACCCCGGGAAGGTCAGCTGCATGGTCCAGATGTGCCCGTGGGCGCGCTGCGACCGGAAGGCCGAGGCGATCTTCCGGCACATGGTGGCCGCCAAGGCGCACCTGCGCCCGGAAGATTTCACCCGGTTTATCCAGCTGCTGATCTTCGACAAGACCACCTGGGATGACGAGGAGCAGTACCAGGGCCTGCTGGAAGGCCAACAGGAGGCGGCCCGCGAGCAGCGCCCGCAACCCCTGCACGGGCTGGAGGGACAGGCCGAGGCCTGCATCACCCACCATGCGTTGGATGAGCTTTCCAACATTACCCAGCCCTGCCTGGTGATCGGGGGCCAGCAGGACACCTTCACCCCGCCCTGGATGGCCCGGGAGGTGGCCGAGGCCCTGCCGAACAGCACCCTGCACCTGTACCCGGACTCCGGGCACGCCTTCCACTGGGAGAACCTCGAGGACTTCAACCCCCGCGTGCGCGACTGGCTGAAGGCCCACGGGT
>NZ_JBINJE010000010.1:0-133057 GCF_043951955.1 Halalkalibaculum sp. DA384
TCAGGCGTTTTAATGGCCTTTTTTTGTTTCTTTTCCGCGCACAACGAAGGAATAAAAAGGAACGGAAAGGAACAAAAAGGAACAGCCATTTCCTCCCTTTTCCCCCTTAAGGGGTACAATTTTGGGTACAATTGGGAATACTCCTGAAATAAATAAAAGAGGAAAGATCCGAAATCTTTCGCCTTATACTGCAGTTTGCTGTAATTCACCTGGAAATTGTTTTTGTATAGCTAAACAGCCTGTCTAATTCCAACAGCTATTAGTATGCAAATATGTAGTGGAGTTCTCTTCAGAACCTGATGCTTAGTTGGGAGGTGGTTGTGTACCACCGACCAGCTCATAAAGGGGGAGTACAACTCCCTCAGAACGAGCATATTGGGGTTTTGCAAAGGCCTCTACAATAATGGCCACGCCCCATCCCTCCACCACTTGACCAATTTTGTCGTTTCAACAATATTAGGATTAATTTTTTCTAATATTTGAGAATTTAATCCCGCTCCTTTCCATATTAGTCATGTATCATCTTCAGACGGAAACGACGGCTGTGACTTACATACAGTCCAAAACAACTTAAAAAGATGGAACTAACCCCGGCGCAATACACTTGGCTGACCATCTGCCTGATCATTTTAATTTATGCTCTCTCAATTTGGAGTGTTAATCAACGATTTCGATAAACTTCAATTCTAAATGAGAGCCTATCCCTGGTCGCCTGACGGCTGCCGGGGTTTTTTATGGAGACGTTACAAATACACCGGGAAAAGTGCGCCCATGGTAATCCCAGGATGTACAGCCTGTCACAAAACAACCCGTATTTCTCACGGCAATTTATGAAAAACTCATGCAGCCTGATGGCAGGCAGTACCTTACGCCATATTTTACCGACCTTTTGGGTTGACAGGGTATAAAGCGCTGGGATATGTTCCCTCTCAACTGTTTTAAAGGGAACATCACCGGCTCAACGTACAACGGTACCTCTGCGCGGCCATTTCCCTTTTGCCTTGCTGCAAAACAAATTTCTTGGTGAAAAATCCAGGAACAACGGTTTTGTAAAAGCTCTCTCTTTTTCATACCTGCACTTACAAACCTGTGCTCCTCTCCCCTACAGAAGGTTTGAAAAATCCAGGTTACATTTCTCCCAAAATCATCTGCAAATACTATGGTGCTCGAATTCAATTTAATTCGTTCCAAATAACAGAACCATGTCTCAGATCTATACGGGGTATTTTATCAAAGAAAAGGGAGAAATTTGCGACTCCTGTGGCTTTACCAACACCCGAATCGAAGGCAACGCAATTATCAACACGAACGGGCAGTTTACCGGCTACAAGATTCACAATGGCAACATCATAACAAGCAGCGGGGAGAATACCGGGTACAGTATTATCCGGAATACTATTTTTGGACCATTTAAATGCCTGCCGTGGTTGTAGTCTGCCTGCAGGCAGCACACTTTATTGCCGCTGCTACGTTAATCCTGCTTTTCAAGGAGTATCATTGAGATGGGGTAATGATCGCTGTATCCGCTGTGGGGATTAAAGCTACTGCCTGAAGGGCGCCCGAACCGGATGGGATCTCTATAATCGCCATCGCTCACCATCTCTTTAAACAGATCTATTTTTGCCAGGTTGCCATCCGGGTAGGTGCCCGGCCGAATTGGCGCAGAACCCAGGAACAATCCCTTGGAGAGCATAAACTGGTCTATCACCAGTGGAAAGTTGTCGTAGTAGAACGTCCCCTGTCCCGTTCCATCTATCGGCCACATCAGGTTAAAAAGGCGGGGACTCCGCGCATTGATTACCTTTTGTACAGAGTTGGTAGCCAGGGCATATTCCGTTATCGAACGGTTGAAACACTGGTCGTTGAAGTCACCCATAATTATTACAGGTGTATCGCTTCCCCGGATTTCATATATCCGCTCCATCCAGTAGCTGAGCGTTTCAGCGGCCATCATCCGGAAGGGTTCTGACGGGTATTTTCCTCCACTTCTGGAGGGCCAGTGATTTCCTATAAAGATGATTTCATTTCCACTCCTGGTTCTCATATTTACCTGGAAGATATCGCGGGTGGCACTTCGTTTGAGGACAACATAGTTGAATTGTTCTTCCTTTGTGAACAGATCTGCATCGTATATAAAAGCGATATCGATCCCCCTGTTATCGGCAGTGTTGTGGTGCGCCACCTTATAATTCCGATTCAGGGGAGCCAGTTTTCCCAGCAGCTGATTGAGTACATTCTCATTTTCGACCTCGCACAATCCCAGGAGATCGGGTCCCTCTCCATCATTGAGCTGAATGATGATGCGTGCAAGTTGAGAAAGCTTCTGTTCCAGCACCTGCTGATTCCATCCCTGCAGTTCATGGTTCAACCTGTCATTCAGATAGGCCGGTCGTGAGGGCGTATCCTGTACGTCGAACAGGTTTTCTACATTCCACCAGCTAACATGGTATCTGTTCATCCGACTCTCCTCATATTTAAAATGCGGATTCTTGGCAGGCAGCTTTAGAAAAGCTCTATATAAAAACAAGAACCCAAAGTAACACTTTGCAACATTAATTTTTTTTAATACTTTAAAGTTAAGAAATTTTAATGCTTGAAAAGCAGAGCGCGTTGCCAAACACAAGCAGATAACAACTGGTGGTAGATATGGAACAAACGAATACAGATTCCCGGAAACGAATTCTCATTGTTGAAGACGACATGCTTCTTTCGCTGGTGGAAGAACGACTCATCGAAAAGCTAGGTCACAAGGTAGTGGGCAAAACCGTCAGCGGTGAAGAAGCGATTGAGAAGTTCATCGAGCTTGAGCCCGATCTTATATTGATGGATATCATTTTAAAAGGTGAGATGGATGGGATTGAAGCGATGAAAAAAATCAGGAGGATTTCTGACGTCCCCGTTATCTACTTATCCGGCAACTCCGACCGTTATAACTATGAGCGCGCCAAGCAAACCGGCTTTACGGATTACCTGGTTAAGCCTATTTCCAGCGCCGATTTGGCAGGCCCCCTCGAGAAGGCCTTTATCCAAAACGGCGAATCGGTAACCGGGGATCGAAGTATCAAGAATCTAAGTTCCCATGACCAACATATCATAAATAAATCAGCCTAGCTGCATTTATTTGCCTATGTTAAGGTTTACCACAATCCTTCCGGTTTGATCGCCGCGAAGGATTTTTTTTATCTCATCCCCTACCTCCTGCAGTGAAATCTCGCGTGCCACGCTGTCGAGCTGAGAAATCTTCCAGCGGGTGCTCAGGTAGCGCCATATTCTTTTGCGCAGTGGCATCAGGCATCGCCCCGAGTCGATTCCCATCAGGCTCACGCCCCGTAGAATGAAGGGATAGATATTGGTATTCAGTTCAGCTCCCAGAATATTGCCGCAACAGGTGACTGTGCCGTTTTGTTTGGCCTGTCGTATCGCCGTATCCAGCATGATTCCCCCAACCGTATCCACAACCCCGGCCCAGCGGGCACTGAGCAGTGACTTGTCGGATTCGGCCTGCACTTCCTTCCTGGAGATTATATTTTCGGCTCCCAGTTTCTTCAGGAATTGTTGTTGATCCTGTTTACCCGTGGCAGCGGTCACAGTATAGCCCGCATGGGCCAGGATTGCTACCGCCAGGCTCCCCACGCCCCCGGTGGCTCCCGTCACCAATACAGGTCCATTTTCGGGGAAAGTGCCGTTGTGCTGTAGCTTGTATATCCCCAGAGCCGCTGTAAATCCAGCTGTTCCCAGTATCATGCTCTCCCTCAGTGAAAGGTGAGCGGGCAGCGGCACAATCCAGTCGGCGGGTACCCGGATATACTGGCCAAACCCGCCCGGGGTATCTTCTCCCAAGCCAAAACTTGTGACGATTACCTTCTCCCCCTCCCTGAAGCGCCGGTCATCGCTGTGCTCGATAACACCCGCCGCGTCGATTCCGGGCGTATGCGGGTAGGAACGGGTCACTCCCTGATGACCCGTCGCAGAAAGGGCATCTTTGTAGTTGACCGACGAATAATGAACGCGAACAAGCAGATCGTGCCTGGGAAGATCCGCAACGCGCCTCGTCTTTATTTCACCTACATATTCTCCTTTGTCATTCAACCGGACCACATACGCCTGAAAAGTACGACTACCCATATTGTCCTGATAAATTTATTAATCCTTCTTTTTCGAGGCCTTTGTCAAACATTCTGTTTTGCTGGGAGGTGGTTGTACCACCGACCTTATTGGGTGTCAAGCGGGAGCACAACTCCCTCACGACGACAAATCGAAAAATTGCCAAGGCCTTCTAAAAACACTGTTCACGGTATATAAAACAGGTTATCAAACCGTGCTGTTTTTTCCAATCTCCTTTTTATCTCAGCTGGGACTCCATAAAATCCGGGTGGTTTTCCGGAACAAAATAATTTTATCTAGAAAAGAAAGCGTCAGATGTTATATTAGTTGACCTGTTTTGACAGGCCAGTACAGTTAACAGCCAGCGCAGCTGACATAATTTGAGTCGGTGGGATCACATCACTTCTATGCCAGAGGAAGAACATACAGATAACCTGGAGGAACGCGTAACCCGGCTGGAAAAGAAGGTCCGGTTTCTGGAGCAGGCTCTGCACCAGGCAGAGATCAGGGATAAAGATCAGCGACAAGTACATACCCCGCAAGAGCCTGACCTCGAATTTGAGGAAACGGAACCACCTGGTAAACGGTATCGCCGGGACGAGGGAAGCATCCCCGTCGGTGAAAACTGGCTGAACTGGCTTGGCATCGGTCTGCTGCTGCTGGGCGTGGGATTCCTGTTTAAGTATTCGGTTGACCAGGGCTGGCTGATTCCACCGGTCCGCAGCGCGTTTGGTCTGGCCGTGGGGGGCAGCCTGTTGGGAGCCGGATTTGTCTCCGGAAAAAACACTGTTCCACGACAAATTTTGCTGGGGGGCGGAGTCGCCACTTTTTATATCACCGGATTTGCCACCTTTCAGCTATATTCCTTTGTCTCCACCAGTGCTGTGTGGATATTTATGGTAGGCGTTACCCTGCTTGCGCTTTACCTGGCCATCCAGCACGACGAAATCATTCTATCGGTTCTGGGTACTCTCGGGGGACTGGCAACTCCCTTTATGCTCTATTCGGGGGAAGGTTCACTGGTCATGCTCATCCTTTATTTTGCGCTTATCCTGGCAGGCTCCGGCACAATATACCTGGCGAAGGGGTGGAAATCGCTGCTCTGGGCTGCTGTCACCGGGGGCTGGCTGGTCTTGATGGTCGGGTGGGCGAACAATATTTACAGTGTTGCTGATCCATTAACGGGCGACCGCTGGACGCTTCAGCTCGGGGCGCTTTACGCCGCCCTCATATTCTGGATTATACCCGTTATTCGCGAGGTGCTTGCCTTCCGAAATCCGGCCCGATGGCCCGATGCTCACAGGGTCAGGTCCAATACAGGTGAATCTTCAGACTTCATCGCAAATACCAGTGTCCAGGCACTTTCCGTAGCCACCCCGACACTCCTGCTCTTTTATTCCTTCGGGCTCTGGACGTTAAGCGATGAAATCCGGGGAATCATCGCTCTTATCAGTGCTCTTCTTGTCGGATATAGTTATTTACCCTTGAGAAAAGAGGGGCTCAACAGGCTTTCGCTCGTCCACGGATTCACCGCACTGATCCTTGTCACCATAGCACTGGTTCTGCTGCTTGATGGAGAGGTTCTGCTCATCTCACTGGCACTGGAGGCGCTCTGCCTGCGTATTATTGCCTCCAAAACTGCGGATACCGTCATATCCCTGTCTTCTCACTTCCTGTTCGGCCTGGTCGTGGTTTGGGTGGCCGACCGGCTGATGATAACCCCTGGTTCCGATCTCCCGATCCTGAATCTTGATGCTTTAACAGAGCTGTTTATTATAGGTATAGCCGGGATAATGGTTCCCCCGTATCTTACCGACAAACATAAAAACCTGGTCTCGGTATACCGCCTTGCCGCTCATCTTGCCCTGCTGGGCTGGTTTATGAAGGAGCTCTCGATTCTGCAGAACGGGCAGGCGTTCGTGAGTGTGGCATGGGGTATCTATGCCCTGCTTATTCTATTCCTGGGGTTCCGGCAGGAGAGCAACCGCATTCGGTTTGCTGGAATGGCCACCATCTTTTTAGTAGTCGGCAAGCTGTTTTTAGTCGACCTGTCTCAAATAAGTACGCTGCTGCGGATTTTACTCTTTATCGGGTTTGGCGTCGTATTTCTGGTGGTCAGCTACCTGCTGCATAAACGGTGGGGGGGAACGAAATAAATAAGACCTGCCAGGTTTTCAACGCCTGGCAGGTCAGTACCGATCGTTATTGGCGGCATCAGGTTTAATCCCTCATGCTCTCGATTATCTTTTCATGAACCGGGGGTTTGCCCCATACCGGATTCGATTCAAAGAAGGCCCACGGTGTGAGTTTGAACGACATGGAAGCGTGATTCATGATCGGCCAGTCTTCAGGGCGAACGATGTGCGACTTGCCCATGACGTACCACACGACAATGTCCTCATCCCTGATATTCCGGTTGTTCTTCGTCCACTCCGGCAGTCCCGCAAACTGCTGGTCGCTGGGCGGGTACATACCGGCAGGGTACATTTCGTCCCGTTCATAGGGCGTTACCCAGAGATGGTGCCACAGGACTTTCGCCCGGTTCGAAAGTGAAGACCCTTCCCGCGCCAGGGGAACCGTCCCTTTCTTGGGGACCAACACGTAGCCCGGGTGATGCCCATACTTTCCCCCCTCTTTGTCATCATTCATAATTCGCCACCGGCGGCTGCTGGGAGCATGGGAGTCTCGCATCGCGTCGTGCTCATTTTCAAAGACGTCGGTCTGGGCCACCACCGCATTGCGATACGGATTTTTCGGGCCCGGCGGCACGGCGATATTGTTTTTCTCTTCCACCGTGTTGTTGATACCATCCACGTCCAGATCGAGGCGCCACACGTGCCAGTGCTGGTGGTTGTTGGCTTCCACATTGGGATGAACCGTCACCCCGTACGGGGCGCCGTTGTAGTGCTCGTCTTCCGGGTATGAGCGATCATCTTGTCGGTCCACGCTGTGGATATGCACAATACCCTGCAGTTCATTGTTTACCTGAATCGTCCCGTCCTCCTTGAAAATCCATTCAAAACCGTAATCATAGTTTCCCGCTTTGATGTAGTATTTAATAGAGAGATCGGTGGCGCGTCTGCCCACTTTCCCGTGGCGCCACAGGGCTCCCCCGTATCCTTCAAAAATCGCTACGGCACTGTCAATTTTTACGGGATTAGCCTTGTCGTCATGTACCCAGGCATCGATGTAGGTGGCATTTTCGGGGGCGTCGGCGCCGGCGTTCAGCGGGCGGTTTTTCTCCTGGAAAAAGCGGAATTCCCCCTGGTCAAAGTAGTTGTTCGAGGCTTCATCGAGCTCCGGCGAACCGTAATTTACGATCATTTCGGCGATGGAACCCCGGTACATGATTTTGCGCCAATTTTTCTGGAATGGATCAAAATACTGGACATCGTAGATCACGAGTCCCTCGCGGTTGTGTATGCCGTACCGGAACTTCCAATAGGGGGAGATCACCTGGTGGCCGCGGATTTTGTAGTTCATCCCGTATGGCTGATCGATAATCACCGGCTTCATCGGCTCCAGCGTGGACTCGAGGCTGTCGGGATCAAAATATTTGAGATCCGACTTTTCGCTGAATCCTTCGCCCTCGTCAACTATTTTAAGCACCTTTCGATCGGTTAAATCGATGTGGGCATACAATCCCCTGATCCCCACGCGCGAGTCCTTGAACGAGGCGGAGACGATCTCTTCACGATTTCCTTTCCCGTTGATGCTCAAATCCGCCGCATAATTGCCACTGAATTCCACAGAATCGATCGGTACTCCGCGCCTTTTCAGCGCCTCCTGCATCTCGGGATCGGCCCTGGCAATTTCTGTAGCAATTGAATCCATCTCAAACGTACCGACCGGTTGTTTGCCGGGAATATGTTTGTAGGAGACAAGCTGCTCGGTGTTCAAGTCAATTATCGCCTCGTATAGCTTGTTGTTGGGATAGTCGTAGACCGAGGCAAATGCCTGCCGGGTAAACTCCTCTCCCTCTTTATACTGAAGGACTTCCTCTTTATGCGGTTCATGAAGGAATATCATCCCAAAAGCCACTTCGTGATTTTCAATCCGCTTGCTTTCCACCTTGCCTTCCTCCTCCAGCACAGATCGCACCGTCTGAAGTTCCCGGGCATTAAGGGGATCAAGGGGATGCTTGTAGCGCTCCACGCTTTCCTGTGCCGCACTCAGGTACACGCACACGAAAATGAATACTGTTGTAATAATTGATCTGCTTACAATGGAATTATTCATGATAAAATTTATTAGTTGATTAATGGATTGCTGGAATGTTGGTTAGGCTTATTCTGAATCCCACCAGATGCGGGTTGACATTTCGTCCGGACCCTGCCGGTCTATGGCGGCGTTGTAGTTCTCTCTGTTCAGATCACTTTCGCTATTCGGGTATCCTCGGCGGCGTGGGATATCGCGTCCCCGAAAAGCATCAGGGGCGGGTTGCAGGTCGGGATATCCCAGCCGCCTCCATTCGGCCCACGTTTCGAGTGGCTGTGTATAGAGGGCAAACCAGAGCTGGTTGCCGATTTTTTGCCTGTACGAGGCGGGATCGTAGGCCACGATGTTTTGTTGCAGGTAGGCATCGATATCGAACGTGTCGGGCACACTCCACTCCTCCATGCTGGCACGGATACCCTGCTCATAAAATGTGGCGGCATCACCGCTGATCCAGTCGCGCTCGGCGGCCTCCGCCTGCAGCAGCAGCACTTCGGAATAGTTCATGATTCTGCCGGGAGAGTTGTATACCACGTCGGTGTGGAACGAAACTTCTGCGTTGTCATAAGCCGAGGCCACGCCTGACTCCACCCCATAGGGGATGCCCGTGTACTCGCCACCATCCACAGAAGGAGCGGCAAAAACATACAGCCGGGGATCGTCATACGCTTTCAACCTGTCAATAGCCGTATTCGTTACCGCCAGGTTGAAACTGCCCCCTTCCACATACGCTTCATGGTACCACGGGTTAAAGTTGGGCGAAGAGGTCAGGTAAGGGAAATACACGTTCACTTCTATGGAACTTATGACTCCTCCCTGCACCGCTTCGCTGACAACCTGTTCTGCTTTGGCCGGTGCTACCTCCGACAGTCGCATCCCCAGCCGCAGTTTCAGGGAGTGGGCAAATGTCTTCCAGTTGGACATATTCCCCTCGAAAATAAGGTCGCCCTCCGGGGCTCGTTCACTCTCTTCAATCCTGGAAATGGCACTGTTTAATTTGCCAATCATATGGTCGTAGATCTCTTCCTGACGATCGTAGGACGGGGCGAAATTTTCACTGGCTTTCAGTGCATCGGTATACGGCACATCGCCCCAGATGTCGGTGACATTGTGGAAACCCCACACCTGTAAAATCTCTGCAACTGCAATTTGATTACTGTTGCTCCCGTACTGGCTGGCTTTTCCCATCCGTTCCGGATCGCTGTTTATATTGATAATCTCCTGCAGGTCGGCCAACCCTTCATTATAGAAGGAACTCCAGTCCGCTTCGACGGTCTGGTAGCGGGTGGTTTCCGTGTACAGGGTATTTGACCAGTATTGTACATACTGCATCGCCCAGTTGGTATGCCCTGTATTGGAGTCCATGCCAAGCACCTCCTGTACCAATTCTCGCTGGGCGTTGGCCAGCAGGTACGGGGTGGGGACTTCGGTGGGATTGTTGGGATCGGTGTTGATCTCTTCGAAATGGTCGTAACAACCATACAATGCGATGGAAGCTGCTAAAACAAACAGAACAGAGGTTAACTTCTTCATAATATTGATATTCCTGGATTATCGATTGACGATTAAAAGGAGGTTTTGATATTGAAGCCTATGGACCGGGGCGTGGGAAGCTGGGCCGACTCATACCCCTGAATATTGCCGGATCCCATGGCCGTTTCGGGATCTACGTGGGGTATGTTTTTGTGCAAAATCAACAGGTTTCGGCCGACGAGTCCCACAGAAAGATCCCGCATCGGGAGGTTTTCCAGCAACCGCTGGGGCAGCGTGTAGTTGATCGTCACCTCCCGCAGCTTGATAAAGCTGGCGTCATAGATATGCTGGCCTTCAAACATGTTTTTGAAATAGTCGATCGCTTCGACATACACATCGTTGGCCTGCCCATTTTGTTTGACTCCCTCCAGCTTGATCCCTCCCCCTTCGCTGACCGGGTCTCGAATGGGATTACCCTTGTCGTTAAAACCCACAGTTTCCTCCAGCAAGCCCGCGTATATACCGGTGGCACTGGTTACGGAAAAGATATCACCGCCCACCTGGTAGTCCACCAGCGCGCTTAGCCTCAAACCTTTGACCTTAAAGGTATTTCGGACGCCACCGGTAAAATCAGCCAGCACATTGCCCAGCACTTTATTGGGCTCGCGGACATATAAGCCGTTCTCGTCAATCAGCTTCTCTCCATTTTCATTGGTGGCGACCCCGTCTCCGATGAGCGTACCGTAGGGCTCTCCCACCCGTGCGTTCAGGGAGACGCCATTCCCCGAACTGGCATCAACCAGCTGATAATTTTCCTGTCCCTGGGCCAGCTCTACCACCTCATTTTGATTGCGCGCCCAGTTTAGTTTCAAATTCCAGTTTAACCCATTGGGATTGGTGATGATGAACCCGTTCAGTGAGACCTCTATACCCTGGTTTTTTATTTCTCCCGCATTTATGATCGCCGCGGAGTACCCGCTGGTGGTGGAGACAGCCAGATCCACAATTTGGTTCCTCGATCTTGTCTGGTATACCGTAGCATCCAGTTCCACGCTGCCACTAAAAAATTCAAGGCTTGTCCCGATTTCTGTTGATGTGGTGATCTCCGGCTTTAGTTCGGAATTGTTGAGGATGTCTGGGACATTAAATGTGGGGGTGCTCCCGTACCCGGTTTGGGGTTCATAATACCCGCTTAACCGGTATGGATCGGTGGCATTTCCAACTTGTGCCCACCCAACACGCAATTTCCCGTAACTCAAAAACTTGTTCATCGGAAGCAACTCCGTAAAAACAATGCTGGATGAAAGGGCCGGGTAGAGATATGAGTTGTTGTCAACCGGCAATGTGGAAGACCAGTCATTTCTCAGGGAAGCATCCAAAAACAGTGTCTCCTTGTAGCCGATGTTCGTACTTCCAAACACCCCGTATACCAGGACCTCCTCCTCATAATCATCAAGAAATGGTCGATCAACCGAGGCTTCGATATTGTAGAAGTTGGGGACAGTAAGTCCGCCAATGGTCTCCATCTGCTCGTGGTGCAATGACTCGTTCCTGATATTTCCTCCCAGGGTGGCGCCGAGCGTAACATCCCCGTAGTCATTATTGTATTCTGTCAATACCTGCAGGTTATCCTCTCTTTTGGAGATAATATCCTGGCTGTACATGCTCGGATTGACGTGCCCAACGGCCACCCTGCGCTCTCTCCGGTCATCATAAAAATCGGTGCGAGCCCAGCCGGTTATGCTCAGATTTTCCCGTATATCATACGACAGGGACAGAAAACCGTAGACCCGTTCCCTGCTGTCGTTGTTTGTATTTTCATAGACCTCGAAATAGGGACTTACCCAGTAAAAGGGATCGAGATTGGTGGGACTTGACAGGTTCCAGTGCTTAAATGAGGCGTCGTCCGCCTGGTAGTCCCGCAGTTGATCCATTTCAAGCTGGCGCTGGAACCAGGTATTAAAAGAGGACATCACGCCCATTCGCCCGGTTCCGCTGTAGTCGCCCACCGAGGCGCGGCCCTCTGCCCTGTTACTTATGTAATTGATCTTCGAGGATACGTGCAACCTGTCGGTCAGATCCAGCCTTCCGCTGAGCGCCACGTTGTGCCTGTTGATACCGCTGTTGGGCAGGGTCCCCCGCTGATTTAGATTGGTATATGAGGCCCGGTAGGTTGCGTTTTCCCCACCCCCGTAAAAGGAGATGCTGTTGGAAAGTTTTGCGGCATCCTGGAAAAAATTCCGGATGTTATCAGGGTTGGCACTGAAGGGTTCCAGCTGCCCGAAGCTTTCATTATCCGGGTACCAGCTGTGCCAGGGACGGACCATCTGGCCATCCAGTTCTGGACCCCAGCTTTCATCCGAGGAGTAGTCCACCATACGGTGACCATCGAACTCCGCATAACTTGACGGGTGCAGCGTCGGATCATACTCGAAAACGTCAAATTCGCGCACGTATCCACCGCCGTAGCTGTTTTGATAGTTGGGAAACAGGTACGGCCGGTCAACCATGATACTGGAGCTGAAATCGATACCGATTCCTTCGCGTGCCTCTCCGCTTTTTGTGGTGATTAAAATGGCACCGTTTGCGGCCCTTGAACCGTACAGGGCGGCGGCATTGGGACCTTTTAAGACTGAGATAGACTCGATATCGCTGGGATTGATATCCTGGGCGGCGTTGCCGTAATCCGGGGCTCCTCCTTCACCCGACTGGGTTAACGCACTGTTAAAGTTCGAGTTGTCTATCGGCACTCCATCGACAATAAACAGCGGCTGATTACTGCCCGATATGGAGTTGATCCCCCTCAGCAAAATACGGGAGGATCCCCCCATGGTTCCGGGCGAACCCACCATTTGCGCCCCGGAAACCGATCCCTGCAGGCTGTTGACAAAGTTGGTTTCACGGGCATCCGCCAAATTTTCGGCCTCAATTTCCTGTACCGAGTAGCCAAGCGACTTTTCTTCCCGCTCTACTCCCAGGGCAGTCACTACCACGCCGGATAAGGCCTGGGCACTGGGGCGAAGCGATACCTCAATAAAATTGCTCGAACCAACGGTAATTTCCTGTTTCTCATATCCGATAAAAGAGAATACAAGCACCCTGTTTTCGCTGTCAACAGACAATGAAAACATTCCCTCGGCATCACTAGTGGTGCCTCCGGTTCCATCTTTAATCGTAATATTAACACCGGGAAGTGCCTCTTCTGAATCTGCGGAAAGGACTTGTCCTTCAATCGTGCGACCCTGGGCCAAAAGCAGGTCAGAAGTCACAGTCGTGAAAATTAGCGCAGCAATGGCGTAGAAAACAGCTCCAATTAATCTTGAAAGGATTTTAACAGGGGATGAGGGGAGAAACGTATTTATTTTCATGACAAAAAATGTTAGCTTTTATTAGAAAAGCAGAAAAGGCACACGTTCTCTTCTGAGAAGAAGAGTTGTACAATACCATGTATAGTGACCTGATCTGTTTATTACGGCCGGAAGTGCTACCACACTTTCGGCCTTTCTTTTTTGATTATTACGCTGTTAGCGTTAAGAGTTTGTTGCCTTTTTTAAGCACGGAACCGTGCCTTTTTCAATACGGTTGAAATATACTGGTTTATTTTTCAAATAATCAAAATTATTTAGTCAATTAAATTTATATGACTTAATTATTTAATTTAAATATCTTTTTAGGGAAAATTATTTACGCCAACCGAGCTCGTAGTTATGCTTTTATTTTCTTCACCGGCACTCTTTACACAACAACTGGTTGCCCGGCTGGAAATGGTGGTTGTTATAGACTATTATTACCTGATGAAAAGCGGTCATAAAATTTAATGGTCGCCGGTGGATAATATGACAGGGTACAATCTTTTGGAAAGTGCCGGAGCCCGCCGGTCACTTACCCGATTCTCATGCTTCAGGAATGTCGGGATATGAAATCCAACCAGTAACAGCTAACAATACCGATCAACTTATGACTCAATTTCGCTGGATCGCGCTCTTGATATGCCTTTGTTCTTTTCAAATCGCACAGGGTCAGGAGACCAATTATGATGAATCCAACGTCCCGGATTATACCCTGCCGGACCTCTTTACAACCTCTGAAGGAACGCTTGCAGAAACCACAAACGAGTGGGAGTTTAATCGGCGTGTGGAAATTATTGAGCTTTTTGAAGAGCACGTTTACGGGCAGGCTCCAGACCATTTCGACTCTATCGAATTTAGCACCGTCAGTTCCAATCCTGAAGCGCTCAATGGGTCAGCCACCGCTCGGCAGGTGCAGATAACAGTCGGCCGCAAGGGGAAAAGCATCTGTATTGGACTAAACCTGCTCATTCCCAACGACGTACAGTCCCCAGTCCCCGTAACAGTACTCATCAATCACCGGGGTCCCGAAAACATGGATATAGCCCGGCAGGTAAAAAAAGATTTTTGGCCAGCTGAATACATCGTTAAACAGGGATACGCCGCAGCCGTTTTTGATGTTGAGGACCTTTCCGATGACAATCCCGAAACCTACGATGAGGACCTGTTGAAGACCTTGTATCCCGAACAGCTGGAGAAAAAGAGTGGCATGCGAACCATTTCAGCCTGGGCATGGGGAGCCATGCGGGTGATGGATTACATCGTCCGGGCTCCAGAGCTTGACCAGGAACGGTCGGTGCTGGTTGGGCACTCCAGGGGAGGAAAAACCGCGTTGTGGGCCGGCGCACAGGATTTCAGATGGGCTGTCACGGTCTCCAATGAATCCGGTGCCGGCGGAGCGGCCCTTTCCCGGCGCAGGTTCGGGGAAACGGTACAGCGCATCAACAGCGGTTTCCCCTACTGGTTTACTCCCAACTTTAATACTTACAACGATAATGAGTCTGCCTTGCCGGTAGACCAACATATGCTCATCGCCCTGATCGCTCCCCGGGCGGTGTACGTTGCCAGTGCCCAGGAAGACCAGTGGGCTGATCCACGCGGGGAATACCTGTCCCTGTTCCACGGATCCCGGGTCTATCAGCAAATTTATGGCATCCCGATCTTTTTACCGCCTGAGCTGCCCGATGAGAATACACCCGTTCACACCTCTCACGCAGGCTACCACATTCGAAAAGGCGAACACGATTTGACCCTGTATGACTGGCAGCAGTTCCTCCATTTTTCGAACCATTACTTTGGACTGGAATAGCCTCAATAACTCTTGGCATTCATCTGATAAAGGCAGCTGCAGTGAGGACAGGCACGAACCGATTTCCTGGTGAAATTGAAGTACGGGAGGCTACATTACGTCGCAAACGAACTGCCGCAGCCGCAGGTTTCCTCGGCGTTGGGGTTATCGAAGGTAAAGCCGCGCGCATCGAGTCCGTCTGGATAGTCGATGGAAATGCCTTCCAGGTACATCAGGTGTTTCTTGTCCACAATAATTTCGATACCGTTGCTTTCAAATACCTGGTCGTCGTCCGATTTGTAATCAAACCCCAGCTTGTAGCTTAACCCGGAGCAGCCTCCCCCCTCGACGGCCATTCGCAGGTAGAGATCCTCATCCAGCCCTTCATCTTTCTTAATCCTGTTGACCTGACGGGCCGCCCGTTCGGTAAGTGAAACCTTGGGCCCTTTGGTGGTGGTTTTGGAAGTATCAATACCTGAAAATGCCGATTCCTCGGTTTGCTCATCAGATACATCATCATCCACTAAATCCGCAATTACGGAATCTAAATCATCGTCTTGTGCTGCTGGCATAACTCTAAGTTGGAAAATTCAGGATTCACACTTTTGGGAAAACGTAAAGTAATCAATATTGTCTTTTGTAAACAAGTTGAGCACCCCGGCACTGACTAAATTCACCAAAATACCGGAGGCTTTCCCTGACTGCACATCAATCAGGTGAGAAAACTTCTCAACCGTAATTTCTCCATATTCATTCAGATAGCGAAATAATTTCTGCTCATTGGGACCGTACTGAAAGGTAACGCCTTCGTCGGAATGCCTGTTTTTCATGACGGCCACAAGCTCGCGGCTGGCCACTTTATTCTGGTCACCCTTCCTGACATAGACCGTTTTCCTCTTCTTGTGCTGCACAAAAATCGGTTTATTTTTGGCTTCGGGCACTTTAATCACAAGCAGGTCCCGTTCTCCGAAGTGTACAACTTCAATGCTTATTTCCACGGGCGGCAGACATATTTCGCGGGTGGCCCGGTTAAGCAGGAACTCCTCTTCGTGGTAGCCCTCCACGCCCACAATCGATTTGTCGTCGTCTACGCCAATGAGCAGGGTTCCCCCTTTTGTATTGGCGAACGCAGCAATTTCTCGGGCGATCTTTTCGGCCGAAGGTATTGTACGCTTGAATTCCAGAAACTTGCCTTCGCCTGTTTGTGCAAGATTTTTAACGTCAAGATAGGACATTTCCGATTGGGTAGCCGCGCTGGATTTCTCAAAGTACATAGCCACTCAATTAATACGATTAGCCTGTTACCTTCACTAAATTAACAAAGTTTTTGACAAAACCATGAGCCAAACATTTGCTTCCACGCTCACCCGATTCAACGGCTCGCCACCGGGAATAGTACACCCAGAGGCAGGATATTTATATAACGATCTCCTCTTTGGGATCCCGCGTCATCAGATCGTACAGGATATCTTCGGGATTTTCACCTTCAAAAAGAACCCGGAATACGGCATCGGTGATCGGCATTTCAATATTCAGCTTGCGGCTCCAGTCGTGTACAGAACGGGTCGTTCGCACGCCCTCCGCAATCATTTCCATGCTGTCAACAATCTCATCCAGCTTTTTGCCCTGCCCGATCTGGTACCCCACAAAACGGTTCCGGCTGTGTTCGCTGGTACAGGTTACAATCAGGTCTCCCACTCCTGTCAGGCCAGAAAACGTGTCCTGCGACGCTCCCAGCGTCATCCCCAGCCGTTTTATCTCGTGGAGCCCACGGGTGATCAATGCCGCCTTGGCATTATCTCCGAGTTTTGCCCCGTCAATGACGCCCGCTGCAATTGCCATAATATTTTTTACCGACCCGCCGACCTCCACCCCGATGATATCATAGTTCAGGTAAACACGAAACATCGGGGTCATAAAGGTTTCCTGAATGATCCCGGCCGTTCGTTTCGAATAGGAGGTGGAGACGACCGTAGTGGGCCGAAACTTGCTGACCTCCTCGGCGTGACTGGGACCTGAAATCACCCCGATATGGTCCTGGATGATGACCCCCTCCAGCACCTGGTCCAGCACCTGTGACATCGTCATAAACGTATCGTTCTCAATGCCCTTGGCCACGCTGACGATAATCTCATCGCCGGAAAGATGACTTTTCACCCTTTTCGCCACCTCCCGCATGGCGTGTGAGGGGGTTGCGAAGACAATCATATCGCGTTTATGCAGGCACTCTTCAAGGTTTGTGTAGCATACCACGGAATCAGGAAGGGTCACATCCGGTATGTAGGTGGGATTCCGGTGATTCTGATTTATTGCATAGGCAATTTTCGATTCGCGTGCCCACAGTTGCACATCATTCCCCGCACGTGCCAGAACCACCGACAGGGCAGTTCCAAAACTGCCGGCCCCGATTACAGAGACTTTCTTCACGATGTGGCCTGCCCTTTTTCATCCTTGTTCAACCATCCGACCGCGGGCTTGAAGGAGCTGATCCGGTTTTCTTCTCCCTTCAGGAGACGCCGGATATTACCGCGGTGCTTTATTATGATTCCCAAACCGATCAGGGCCCCGAATATTAAAATACTGCCATCCAGGGGCCATCCGAACAAGTACCGGAGTATAACCAGCATGATGGGATAGATAAATGCGGCTACAAGAGAAGCCAGTGATACGTAGTGGCTGACCAACATGACAACCAGGAATACACCCGCCGTTATGCCGACGGAGATCGGCTCAATACCGCTGAGCATCCCGGCCGCTGTGGCCATCCCCTTTCCGCCGTCAAAGCTGGAATAAAGGGGGAACATATGCCCGACAACAGCCACCACTCCACATAGAATTTGTAGAAATGGGTCTACACTCCAGTTGGGGATCACGGAAATGGGACCAGACCCAATAAAATAGGCAAGCTGACTGATCCAAAACGAACTGGCAAATCCTTTCATAAAATCGATTAACAGCACAACCACCCCCGGCTTCCATCCCAACAGGCGAAATGTATTGGTAGCCCCGGCGTTACCGCTGCCAAAATTCCGAATATCGACTCCTTTCACCAGCCGGCCCATCCATATAGATGAAGGGATCGAACCCACCAGGTAACTCAATATGACTACTACCGCAAGTGCTAACATACGTTATTTATTTTTTAAGGTATCTGTTGAACTTACGACTTCCCGACAACCTGCTTTATCAATTTCAACATCCGGCAGCCGGATCCGCCAACATATATACTCTGCCTGATCATGCTCCAACTGAGCCGGCCCGTGAGCTAACTATCGGCGTTTCTCCTTCAGTAACGGATTTCCCCCCGATCCTATTCTAATCCTCTGCCCGACAGATAACAGAAAAGACCCTCACTTTTTTACACATGGCGCTCCGCATGGTAGGATGAGCGGACAAGCGGCCCACTTTCCACGTGTTCGAGTCCCATTTTTTCACCAATCCGCTTATACTCCTTGAACTGGTCGGGATGTACCCATTCTTCCACGGGATGGTGCATCTTCGTAGGCTGCATATACTGGCCGATGGTTAGCACATCCACCCCGTAGTCAACGCAATCCTGCATCAGCTCGTGTACTTCTTCAGGTCGTTCTCCCAGACCCACCATAATACCGGTTTTGGATCGCAGGCCTGCCTCTTTTACGCGCTGCAGGAGTTCCAGAGACCGCTTGTATTTGGCCTGGGGACGAACCTCGCGGTACAATCTCGGCACGGTCTCCAGGTTGTGGCTCAATACATCGGGCGGGGTATCGATCACAATCTGCAGGGCGTCCCAGACACCGCGGAAATCGGGAATGAGCGACTCGATGGTTACGCCCGGAATTTCTTCGCGCAGCATGCGGTGGCACTCGGCAAAAATGGGAGCGCCGCCGTCGTCGCGCTCATCGCGGTTTACAGATGTAATGACGACATGCTTCAGATCCATCTTTTTGGCTGCATCGGTCACGCGGCGAGGTTCATCCCAGTCGAGCCCCTGCACCGGGCGGCCGGTTTTGACGGCGCAAAAGGAGCAGGAACGGGTGCAAACATCGCCCAAAATCATAAATGTGGCCGTTCCGTTGCCCCAGCATTCACCAATATTGGGACAGCGAGCCTCTGCACAGACCGTATTCAGTGAATTCTTCTGGATCGTGTCAGCCACCTGCTTAAACTTCTCTCCGGAGGGCAGCTTCACGCGCAGCCAGTCCGGGCGTCGCTGGGTACTCTCTTCGCGGTCTATGACATTTAGCTCTTTAATCATGGAATTCATTCTTGGTTAGATACAGCCTTTTTTTCGGATGCTGTAAGATATGAAAATTGTCCTTCGAGTTCAGGCAATGTGCCATCTTTAACAATCACGGCATCGAATACGTTTTCGAAATGGGTGACAAGCTTTTTTTTGACTTCAGCGGGATCTGGCACCTGTTCCAACAGTTTTTCGAGACTGGTCACCTCCTTGTCGGTGATACCACATGGCACAATATGTTGGAAATAACTGAGATCGGTATGCACATTGAACGCAAAACCGTGCATCGTCACCCAGCGCGAGCACTTGATGCCCATGGCACAGATCTTTTTATCCCCCACCCACACGCCGGTCAGTCCCTCGATGCGCCCGGCCTCAATGCCATAGTCCGCGCAGGTGCGGATAACGACCTCCTCCAGGTAGCGCAGGTACTTGTGGATATCGGTGAAGTAGCGATCCAGGTCAAGGATCGGGTAACCGACGATCTGGCCCGGCCCGTGGTAGGTAATGTCCCCGCCGCGGTCGATCTCCACGTATTCCGCATCGATGTCGGAGAGCTCGGCCATCCCTTTAAGGAGGTGGGTGGAATCCCCGCTCTTGCCGAGGGTATAGACATGGGGATGTTCCACGAACAGCAGCACATCGTTGGGCTCATCCCCCGGCTTGTAGAGTTTCTGCTTGCGGCGCTTCAGCTTCTCATCCACCAGTCGCTGCTGAATAGCGGCCTGCAGATCCCAAACGGGCTGGTAGGGAGCGGTGCCGATATCGTGTAGTTGGATGGTTGGCATGGTAGTTTATTTTCTCGCAGAGACGCGGAGGCGCAAAGATCAAAGTTTACAGATTATTTACGACACGCTTAATGCCGTTTTTTATAAGCTTTTCATTGAAATTTATTAACAGACCAAGTTTGAGGTTTGTCAACTTCAAATACGTCAATACCTGCTTGTAGTGAAGATCAGCTAAATCTTTTACAGATTTTAGTTCTACAAGCACTTTGTTCTCGACAATCAAATCGGCACGAAAACCCAGCTCCATATTAATATCATCCCAGACTACCGGGATCGGTTGTTGGCGCTGCACTGCCATATTTTGCTTTCGTAATTCATAGAACAAGATTTCCTCGTACACCGATTCAAGGAGTCCCGGTCCCAACTCTGTGTGAATATGAAAACAAGTATCCACAATAATGCCTGAAAGATAATTCTCCGGTTTGGAGCTAATCTCAGACATTGGAATGGCAACTTGATTAAAATAAACTAACCAAAATTTCTCTGCGCCTTAGCGACTCTGCGTGAAACTTTACTTCCTGCTCGGTTGCGTACCTAAGTGCACACCAACTTTATACGCCTCGGCTACAGCCTCCATTACGGACTCGGAAAGCGTGGGGTGCGGGTGCACGCCGTGGATGATTTCGTGGCCTGTGGTCTCAAGATCGCGGGCCACGACAGCTTCAGCAATCAGCTCCGTCACGTTGGCGCCGATCATATGGCAGCCCAGCCATTCGCCGTACTTCTCATCAAAGACCACTTTTACGAAGCCTTCCTCGTGTCCATAGGCCGTGGCTTTACCGCTGGCGGAGAACGGAAACTTACCAACCAGGACATCGTAGCCTTCTTCTTTGGCCTGCTCTTCGGTGTATCCAACAGAAGCAATCTGCGGCTCACAGTATGTACAACCCGGAATGTTGTTGTAATTCATGGGATGTACCTCCTCACCGGCCAGGTTTTCCACGCAGAGAATGCCTTCATGCGTAGCTTTGTGAGCAAGCCACGGTGGGCCGGCCACATCGCCGATCGCGTAGATATTTTCAACCGAGGTTTGATAGGTCTCCTTGTCCACTCCGATGGCGCCTTTTTCATACTTCACACCGATTTCGTCCAGTCCGATGCCTTCAACGTTTCCAGTTACGCCTACAGCAGAAAGCACCACATCGGCTTCCACTTTCTCTTCCTTGTCACCCGACTTAATAGTCACTTCCACGCCATCGCCTTTCTCTTCAACGGCTTCCACGGTGCTGCCGGTGCGGATATCCATGCCTTTTTTCTTGTAGATCTTGCCCAGCTCCTTGCCAATATCCTTGTCTTCAACGGGCACCAGCGAATCCTCCAGCTCCACGATAGTCACTTCGGTGCCGAGGGTATGGTAGAAGTATGCAAACTCAACGCCGATGGCCCCGGCGCCTATAATCACCAGCTTTTCGGGTTGCTCTTCCAGCTTCATCGCCTTTTCGGAGTCGATCACCAGCTCGCCGTCGATCGGTATGTTGGGCAGCTCGCGCGGGCGGGCTCCGGTGGCGATAATAAATTTGTCGGCTTTGATCTGTTCCCTGGTCTCATCGTCTTCGTCAACGACCTTGATCTGATCTTGTGATTCAAAGACGCCCTTACCCTCGAATACCTCAATTTTGTTGGCCTTCATCAAAAACTGAACGCCCTTGCTCATTTTGTTAGCCACGTTGCGGCTCCGGTCAATGATGCCGCCAAAATCTGCAGAATAGTCTTTGACCTCTACGCCATAATTACCGGCGTGCTCAATATTTTCATACACCTCGGCCGAGCGCAGCAGGGCTTTTGTGGGAATGCAGCCAATATTCAAACAGACACCGCCGAGATGCCGCTTCTCCACGATTGCCGTGTTAAATCCCAGTTGCGATGCACGAATGGCAGCTACATAACCGCCGGGACCAGATCCTATTACGCAGATATCAAATTCTTTAGCCATAATACTCTTTTATCAGGGTTTAATGGTTGTATTAAAAATCTTATCAAACAGAACGATTCAGCTGATTGAACGACAGCATCAAAAACGGATAGGAATATAGTGTTTTTCGTGGAGAGATATAAGCGTGGTCGTGGCTGATGGGTCTTGGAGCTTGAGTGGTGAGTGGTGGGTTGTGGGTGACAGTGCGGGAATCCGCTGGAAGTTGTAACTTGAGTATTTCCGTCAATACAGCTCCTTGCTCATGAACAGCATGCGGGGATCGCCGTTGTCAAAACCGAACCGCTCATACAGGTCGATGGCGGGATTATCTTCCCGGACCTCCAGCGTAATCCTGCAGCACTTCAGTTTCCTGGCTTTATGCTGAACGGCTCTCAGCAGTTTCTTCCCGATTCCGAGTCCCCTCCACTCTGGTACCACGGCAAGATCGTGGATATTGATTAATTTTTGTCCCTCAAATGTGGAGAAACCGACAAAACAGTTTGCAATGCCCACCGCAGATCCATCCCTGAAGGCCAGGAGTGTAAATGCATTGGGCATTTCTGCCAATTCATGGATCAGGTTGATTCGGGTGGCATTGGGCAGCGGTTCTTCCATTCCCATCACATCGCGGGCATACATGTCGGTCAACCGCAATACTTCCGCAGCTTGCCCTTCATCACGGTAATCAGCCTCCCGTATTTCAATATCCAGCATGATAGATCCCCTCTTACTGTTGCCGTTTCTTGCCGATGATCACTATCCTGTACCTGAAACGTTATAGTTTTTTTCACGAAATTCGAAATCTTAACTATTTCCGTCCCTCTTCGACCGTGTGATTGTTTATTGCATCAACTTACGGGAATGCTGTTCCGCGTTTAAAAAGTAACTCAGCTTCTTTTTTTGAACAAGCGTTCAGTTTTACCACTCATGGAAAAGAATTCTGAACCATCAGCAGCGGTCGGTTTGGATGCAAATGAAATTATTTTTCCGTAAAAATTGATGTATCACAAAATAACGGAACAATCCGTAACACTCTGAGTAACAATCGAATAGAACATACCATACAAATAAGTTACAGAAATGATGCAGTTACCACGACAATCTTTCCCGTATCTTTCTATTGTTGTCATACTATTATTTATGCTTTCATGCAGTGATAGTGCCACGGGACCCAATGGGTCGGACGACAATGGTCCGGATGACCAACAACCGGATCCGGCACCCTATTCCCATACCCGAAATCCAGGCACTTCGGCGAACGATTTTTTGGCGGACTCCAACTATACTGAGCTGGAAATTGAGATCGACTACATGGAGGGCTATGAACCCAACAGTGAAGCTTTGTCCAGCCTCGAAACATTCCTGGAGGAACGCCTGAATAAAACCAGCGTTACCATTTTGGAACCCACTCAAATTCCGGGCGGAAACCAAGAGCAATACTCGGCGGAAGAGATCCGCGATCTGGAGGAGGAGCACCGCGACAACACCACGGAAGGGGAAACCCTTTCTGCATATATGATCATAGTTGACGGTAAATACGACCAGGACAACGTACTAGGAATCGCCTACTATAATACCTCATCTGGCTTTTTTGGAGCCGCCTATGATGAGGTGAGTGGTGGAGTTGGTCAGCCGTCCCGTTACCAAACAGAGGCCACCTCGTTCCGCCACGAGTTCGGCCATCTTTTCGGTCTGGTTAACGTAGACGGATCGGGCACAGAGATGCAGCAAGACCACCAAGATGAAGAAAACGGTCACCACTGTGACAACGACAGCTGCCTGATGTACTACGCCATGGAGAGTACCGACCTGTTTGGCAGCGTATTCGGAGGAAGCATCCCGTCGCTGGACCAGAACTGTATTGATGACCTGCAAGCCAACGGCGGGAGGTAGAGGTGGTTTCAGGTCATGGGTCGTGGGTTATGGGCAGAACCAAATTTACAACTCACGACACATGACCCATGACTAACCTCGCTTGAATTTGAACAGGTTTTCGGCACCAACTTTGTCCTCGGCCTGATTGAGGGCGTAGCCGCTGTCGAACAGTACGATGGGATTCCCTTCCATATCTTTCGTGACGTGCGTGGAGTAGCTCGTTTTCAGTTTATCAATCACGTTCTCATCTTCCGGCAGCCATCGCGCCGCGTGGTAGCTGACGCTGCTCATATTCAGCTCCACATCGTATTCGGTGAGCATGCGGTGCTTGACCACATCGAACTGGAGGGCACCAACGGTTCCAAGCAAGAGCTCATTCCCGACCCCGCCCGGCACTTCAAATACGTGAACAACCCCCTCCTCGGCAAGCTGCTTCAGGCCCTCGCGCAGCTGCTTCCGCTTAAACGGATCTTTGGTCGCCACCTTCATGAAATGTTCGGGCGTAAACAGGGGAATGACGTTAAATTTTACAGGAGTATCGCTGTAGATCGTCGTGCCAATACGGAACGAACCGGGATTAAAAAGCGACACCACATCGCCGGGATATGCCTCCTCCAGGATATGGCGCTCATCGCCCATCAGGGTATGGGGTGTCGACATTCGCACTTTTTTCTCCAGTCCCGCCTGCTTTACATCGAGATCGCGCTCAAACTTCCCGGAAGTAATCCGCACGAAGGCCGCGCAGTCGCGGTGATTCGGGTTCATGTTGGCCTGTAGCTTAAACACAAACCCGGAAAAATCGTCGCCGATAAGTCGTTCCGTGCCATCCTCATTTTCATACGGCTGCGGGGGATTCGCAAGATCCGAGAAATAATCGAGGAATACATCCACCCCGAAATTATTCAGGGCTGACCCGAAAAACATCGGCGTGCACTTCCCGTTCAGGTAAGCCTCGCGATCCATCGACTCAAAAATATCCTCCACCAGCAGGGCCTCCTCGTAAAACTCCTCCTTCATGTATTCAGAGATACTGGCCTGCTCCAGCCCTTCTTCCAGTCCGTACACCTCGGTTTCCGCTTTCTGCGCCCCGTGCTTTTCTTTGCGATAAAGATAGAGCTTTTTGCCAATCAGGTCGTAGATGCCCTCAAAATCCTTCCCGTAGCCCAGCGGCCAGGAAGCGGGAATCGGCTCAATGCCGAGCTGGTTTTCCACGTTGCTCATGATCTCCAGCGGCTTCAATCCCGGGCGATCGCACTTGTTGACAAACGTGATAATCGGGATCTCCCGCATCTTACAGACCTCAAACAGCTTTTCAGTCTGCTCCTCTACGCCCTTCGCCACGTCGATCACCATCAGCGCAGTATCAGCGGCTACGAGCGTGCGCAGGGTATCCTCGGAAAAGTCCTTGTGGCCCGGCGTATCCAGCAGGTTGTACTTGATATCGTCTTTCTCAAAACGGAGGACAGAGGATGTTACCGAAATTCCCCGCTCTTTCTCAATCGCCATCCAGTCGGAGGCGGCATAGCGGCTGGCTTTGCGCTGGCGGATGGAGCCGGCCTCGTGGATCGCGCCCCCGTAGAGCAGCAGCTTTTCGGTGAGCGTAGTCTTCCCGGCATCAGGGTGAGAGATGATCGCGAAGGTACGCCGCCGCCGGGCCTCCTTCTCGATCTTGTTTTTTTCTTTCGTCGCTGTATCGGTATTGGCCATAGTCTAGTTGGAGCTGGGAAATTCTTGTTTTCAGAAAGCCTTAAAGATAAGGGTTTTGGAGGGGAGTTTCACTTGCTATAGTCATGGGTCTTGGGTCGTGAGTCATGAGTCGTGAGTTGCGAGAGGACAGCCCTTTTTTAAGCACTGGAGTCAAGTCCCACTCAAATGAGATGCTAGCCCGTTTCATTATTCAACATCCACCTGTTCAAGAGCTAAGATTCAAAAAAGTCCCAGCTGCTTGTCCTGCTTCTCCACTGGCCAGGCGGGCATCGGGTCGATATCGATCAGTTCCGCCAACAGCTGGTGAAACCGGCGGGCGATGGGGGGCTGGCGTGCCGGGTCGGGCGCGTGGGTAAACACGTAGGGATGCAGTCCCTCCTTGATCCAGTCGGCGACGATGATGGCCCACTCCTTCAGGTAGGGCTCATTATTGATGGGATCGTTGGCGCCCACAAAGCGGACAAACGGGCGCGAGCCGGTCGTCTCAAAACGAACTGGCACCTTCGGCTTCTTTTTTTGGGCTTCTCGGATCGACTTTTCGTCCGATTTCATGGCGTGCAGTTTCCGGGTGTCGAATACCACGCGATCGATATTATAGCTTTTGAGCAGCCGGTTCAGGTGCCGCTCCTGGCGGCCGTGATCGAAAAAACCGGGATGCCGAACCTCTACGGCGTAGCTGAACGCGCTTGGGAGCATCGCCAGCAGATTCTCCAGCTTGCCGATCTCATCCGGGGAAAACTGCGGGGGCAACTGGATGTGGTACGGTCCCAGCCGATCTTCAATCGGCTCAAACAGATCTATAAAGTTACGGACGTCCTCCTCCACACCATGCAGGCGTTTTTGGTGTGTAATCGATCGGTGAAATTTGAAACAAAATTTAAAGCCCTCCGGCGTCTGTTTTCCCCACTTCCTGACCGTTTCAAGATCGGGCAGGTGGTAAAATGTCGTGTTCCCTTCCACCGAATTAAACACCGACGCGTACTGCCGCAGGAACTCCTTTTGTTTGGCATCATCCCTATAAAAGGTCCCGATCCAGTCTTTCAGACTCCACACCGTACATCCCAAATGATATTTAGTTATTGCCATGGTTGTCCCGTTTTATTGAGCCCGTATGACGCCGGTCCCGAAAAAAGATATAGTCCCATATTACTCCTTGATTCCCGCTGGTCGTTGAGGCCTATCTGCTGTTTCAGAAGTGGCAGAATCCTTTTGCCCAGAAGATTAAATACCGGCTGCTTATAGCTGCGCGACTGATTGGCATTTTGCAGCGAGGAGGTGAGGACGACCACCGCTTCCAGCTCCGGGATGATGAAGATATACTGCCCGCCGAATCCCCATGCAAAATAAACCTTGTGTCCGGCCACCGGGCGGTTCCACCACATATAGCCGTAATCATATGGGTTGTATTTGCTCCGGGTGTATGTTTGAAAAGATTGAGCCAGCCACGCCTTGGATACAATACGACGGCCTTCATACGTCCCCCCGTCCAATATCATCTGCCCGATCTTTAGCATATCCAACGGCTTCAGTGCCAGGTTGTTTCCCCCGAAATAGTAGCCGTCAGGATCCTGCTGCCAACCGCCCGGCTGAATATCCATCGGCCCAAAAAGATATTCTTGGGCAAAATCCCGGGTGCTCATCCCTGCGCTCTTCTCGATAATAACGGAAAGCAGGTGGGAGCTGCCGGTGCTGTACTCCATGTCATCGCCCGGGGAATCGACCATCGGCTGTTCGAGTGCAAATTTTATCCAGTCGTCACTAACCACCCAGCGCCCGTAGTTATGAAAGCTGGTGGTTTCGAGCCCCGAGCGCATCGTGAGCAGGTCCTCAATCGTAATGGTTCGTTTTTCCGGATCGGAGATCTCTTCAAAATATTCCGGGAAGTATTGCTCAACCCGCACCTCCTTGTTTTCAATGAGTCCCCTGTCTATGGCGATACCCACGAGCAAAGAAATAATGCTTTTGGAAGCTGATTTTATGTTCATCGGGCGGTGGGGTGGCTGACCGTCAAAATATTGTTCCAGCAGCAGTTCTCCATTCTTTTGAATCAGCAGGCTGCGAACAGACGTTATGGCATCGGCCTGCTCGGAAATGGCGGTTAAGGATGAGCTGCTGTCTTCAGGCACGGCAGCGGGTGCCGACAGGGCCGTTGGCGCAATATTCAATAACATCCCCAAAGCGAATAACCAAACAGTCCCGAGTGGTTTTTTACCAAAAAAAGAGTTCATAGTTTAATTAAGCCGATTTGTGTGTGGCACGTTGCATTTGCCTAATGCTGATAACAGCAATTATCATTCCAAAACATGTGTATTATAGCCAATCTGAACCACAGATATGAATGCCGCTGATGAAATTCTAATAAAATACCTGTTGCGATGAAAAAAATTACTGCTCACTGGGTGGCCGTCGCGTTTTCAGCGGTGCTGCTGGGTGGAATGGGGAAACAACCCGTTCCGGCTCACCGGCGATATCAACCGGCTGCTCACCTTCCTGAAAATCTCTTTATGAGAGTTAGAGGTCGCAGTCTATTTGATTAAAAAGCCCTGTCTTCGTAAATAGCTGTTTTTAAAAATCAACAGCCACCCTCACCTAATCGCGGGGATACAATACTCATGGAAAGTAGCACGCTCGGCAAATTCTTAAAAGTGTCATTTTTAATTGGGATCGTGAGTTGTACGGGGGCCACCCTGCCTGCTCACGCACAAAACAAGGCAGACTGGAACAACAGGAAGGCTGCTGTCTCCCTCACGTATGACGATGCCCTGGCAGCCCAGCTGGAAAACGCCGTGCCCCTGCTCGATTCCCTCGGCCTTAAAGCCACCTTCTACCTCTCCGGCTATTTTGAGGGCTTTCGCAACCACACCGGAGCCTGGGGCAGCGTGGCTGAAGCCGGTCATGAGCTGGGCAACCACACGCTGTATCATCCCTGTCAGGGCGGACCCGGCCGCGAGTGGGTGCAGCCCGACTACGACTTGCGCAGCTATACCGTCAAGCGCATGGCCGATGAGATCCGCATGACCAACACGCTGTTAAGCCTGCTGGATGATCGACCGGCATCCGCCCGTACCCTGGCCTATCCCTGCGGCGACACCGAAGCGGGCGACTCTTCATATGTCAGGGCCATCAAAGATAACCTGGTGGCAGCACGAGGCGTACGGGATGGTATAGAACAGATCGGCAACATCGACCTTTTTAACATCGATTCGTACCTGATCAGCGGGCAATCTGGCGAGGAGCTGATCGAACTGGTGCAAAAGGCAATGGACGAACACGGACTGGTGGTGTTCCTGTTCCACGGCGTTGGTGGCGGACACAACCTGAATGTGTCGCTCGAGGCGCATCGCAAGCTGCTTCATTTTCTGAAAGAACACGAGCAGGAGCTGTGGATTGCGCCGCTGATTGATATTGCAGAGCATGTAAAAAACCACCACCGGTAACATTTGAGGGCATGCAGATTCTCACCGGCGGTCTACAAGGAAGCTGGTAAATCACGAAGGAATTTCGCAAAATCGTTCCAGAACGGCCTGATAAGACACGTTACTTGCACATCATCTCCACCGTATTCAGCAGCTTTTTGAGCGACTCCACCTTGTGCTCTGCATTAAGCTTGGCGTAACTCTGGATCAGGTTGCGGATGCAGCGGGCCAGTATTTCGGCCTCGCTGGTTATCTCGAAATGTTTGGATTTGGGGTCGACTCCGTTCTGCTTCAGGAAAAAGTAGCACTGGTTGTAGCTCACCACCTTGCCGCTGTCGAACGGGTCGATCAGCACCTCCTCCTTGTCTCCCTTGAACTTCAGCATAAAATGGATCGGCATGTTAATACCGTAAAAAGGCATGTTTAGCCGGCGGGCAAGAAACAAGACAATCAGCGCCAGGGAAATGGGCAGCCCCTGGCGGCGGTCGATCACCCGGTTAATATAGCAGTTGTCGGGATTGTAGTAATCCACCGTACTGCCGGTAAATTTGAGCTCCTCAAAGACGAAATCCATCAAAATATGGATCTGGCGGGTTTCGTCGGGCTGATACTGTATTTTACCGGAAATCATGTCGGCAAAACGATCCAGTTTCCTCATATATTCCTCCTCTCTCAGGGTCGGGTTGTCGAACCTGGAAAGGATGAAGACCGCTCTTTCAAGCTGCCTGAGATTCGAAAGCCCCCCGTCCAGCACATCCAGGAAATCCTCTTCCAGGTTCCCGTATGTAATGTACTGTATGATCTCGTTAATCAGTTCTTTTTCAGAATCGTTTTTAGTCTCATTTTTCTGCTGGTCCAGCAGCGGCACCGCTTTCTCACCGAGCTCAAACAGCCGGTTTTTAACCTCTGATTTCACATACGGATCAGGATCATCCAGCAGGTAAACAAGGGATTCTATTTCTGTCTTTGTTGCCATAGCACGCTTTCTGTTCTTTTGAACCTATCTCCAACAGCATTTGAGTATTTTTCGTGCGGTAAAATAGAGAAAAAGAAAATTCTTTATCCAATCTTCCGGCAAGTTTTAATATTTAGTAATCGAGGTCGGAAGTTTTATATTTAAAGGGCTTGATACGGTGAACAATGCGTTGGAGCGTCATCAACAGATACTGGCATTCCTTTTGATTGGAACACCTGATCCTTGTTCACTGGTCACCGTTTACCGTTAATTGCTTATTGCCAGTTGCTTATAAAATGAAATTGAATGTCAGCTCAGAAACAGGTCGGCTGCGGGGCGTAATTGTACATACGCCGGGACATGAGGTATCGCTGGTAAACCCGGAACTCAAGGACGAGCTGCTGTTCGATGACATCGTTTTTGAGGAGGATGCCCGCCGTGAGCACCTCGACATGCTGGATATTTTCCGCGCTGCGATGCCGCCGGAGGGTAAAATCTACGAAATTACCGATCTTTTCCTGGAGTGTTTCCATATGGACCAGCAGGAAGCGCGGGCATTCTTTATCGAAGAGCTTATTCGGCGCTACCCGCAGGGCAACCTGCATACCGTTAAAGAGGAGCTGCTCAGTATGCCGCCGGATGAACTGCTGCGTTTTGCCATAGAGGGCATTACTACCCATAAGGATTTGGTATTAAATCCGACACCCAATCTGCTTTTTACGAGAGATCTTGCCGCCGTGGTAAACGACAGCATTCTGCTTTCGCGCCCGGCCAAGGCGGCTCGCATCCGGGAATTTCTGCTTATGGAGATGCTGGTTCGGTACCATCCGCTTTTCAGTGAGCTGAAAGCCAATATCCTCACCATTTCCGAGCAGGAAACCATCGAGGGCGGGGACGTGCTGGTCGCCTCCGGTAACCTGGTGCTAATCGGCATGAGTGAACGCACCTCGTTCAGTGGCCTGATGACCGCAGCTGAAGGATTACTCAACAGAGGGGTAACGCAGGTGCTGGCCATTGATATACCCAAACAGCGCTCCTCCATGCACCTCGATACCATCTTTACCTTTGCCAGCAACGACGAGTGCCTGGTATTTCCGCCCGCCATCACCGAAAGGGAACGGAATGTAGTGAAACTCAACAGCGAAAACGGTAGCATAAGAGCGGAGATCAAATCCTCCCTGAAGGATGCGCTGGAGGAATGCATGGGACATTCTTTTACGTTTATCAATTGCGGTGGAAATTCGCGTACGAATCAATTCCGCGAACAATGGACCGACGGGGCGAACGTTTTTGCCCTTGCACCCGGCGTCATTGTGGGATATGAACGGAACACCAATACGTTCAACGCCCTTAAAGAGCATGGCTACGAAGTCATCAACCAGTTTGATTTTATTGAAGAATATCGAGATCGACCGTTTAACCCCGGCAGTAAAAAAATTGCCATCGGCTTTGAAGGTAATGAATTGTGCCGCGGACGTGGCGGTGCACGATGCATGACATTGCCAATTTCCAGAGAATCTTAAACTACTATTTCATTGGACAACCAGCGTTTATCTTACGACTACCAGGAAGTTAACACCCACTCCCCCGAACCCCCGACACCCCAGAAAGAGTTCGGCACCAAAACGATCCTGAAACATCTCGGGCTCTTTATCCTGACATTTATTTCAGTCTCTTTTTTCGGGGGACTTTTTGTAGCCCAAACCGCAGTCACTGACACCATTATGGGACAGATGGGAGATGGAGCCCTCTTTGCAGCTCTCCTGCTCGCATTCCTGGGAACCCATGAGTTCGGTCATTTTTTTGCGGCACAGTTTCACAATATTAAAGTAAGCCTGCCCTATTTTATCCCGGTACCCCTGGGCATCGGCACGCTCGGGGCTGTCATTCGGATCAAACAGAAAATAAACGATACCTACAAGATGTTTGATGTTGGCATCGCAGGTCCGCTGGCCGGCTTTGCGGTCTCGCTTGCGGTGCTGCTCTATGGGTTTTCCACACTGCCTGATCCCTCATTTATCAACAATTTTGCCGGGCACGAAGAGGTCCAGGCCTATGTCGCCCAGCACGGTGTGTATCCCGACCACCCCCCTTCGGCCGAATCTTCAGACGTACTTATTGTGGGAAATACGCTGCTCTATTCATTTCTGGCACAGTTTTTCGAAAATGTGCCCCCGATGTTCGAGATGTACCACTACCCATTTCTGTTTGCGGGCTGGCTGGGATTGTTTTTCACGGCCCTCAACCTGATGCCCGTCGGCCAGCTGGATGGAGGACACATCCTGTACTCCCTGCTGGGATTCAAGAGGCACCGGGTCGTTGCCCGGGTCTGTTTTGCCCTGCTTACGGTAATGGCCGGTATCGAGTCGGTTCCGTTTATCCATATGTCGCTGGAGGCGTGGGACCTGGCCAACCCGTACGGCACGTTCAGCTGGCTGCTATGGGCCGGGGTCTTGTTCTTCCTGCTGCGCAAAGCCTATCATAATGACCACCGCTGGATCGCCCCCGTACTTTTCGGCTCCCTGCTGGCCTCCGCGGGCTACATCTACCTGGTAGTGGGATCGCTGCAGACGATGAGCTCTCTTATCTGGATTGTCTGGTCCTTCTTCATCGCCTATTTCGTAAAACTCGAACATCCACCTGCGCTGTATGAACAACCGCTGGATCCCACGCGCCAAAAGCTCGGGTGGCTCAGCATGGCGATCTTTGTGCTCTGCATCAGCCCGAATCCCCTATATTTTGTGTAAAGATGCTCGATATTTTATGGAGATCCAGGCAACCTCTCCTGGTGCCAGATCGGGTTGCAGGACTGTAACGGGAAGTGGCCCGGCCAAACGCACGATTTTTAAACCTGAATACTTGTCAGAGACACAGGTTAAGCTGTACCTTTGCACCAGCTTTCTATACCTTTGAAATCACCATTTTTCACTGTTAATGTCGAATAATACAATGAAATATTTTCTTGCTTTTTTCTCGCTGTTTCTCTGTATCGGCTGCTCCGCTGACCAGCCGGAAAATCTTTCCCAGACTGTGGACCAGCTCATTGCTGAAGATAACTATCCCAAAGCGCTGGAGTATATCGAAAATGCGGATCCTTCAACCACTGATGCCGACCTGGACAGGCTGCGTGAAAAGACCCATCTCAACTACGGGCTATACCTGGAGTACCGGGGACCGGAAGACAGCAGCATGCGTGACCGCATGACCAGCGCCCTGCAACAGTATATCGCCGTGTTAAAAATCAATCCCAACAATGAAAAAGCGCGATCTGAAATCCAGCAGATCATGGGTATCTACGGCACCATGCCCGATCGGTCGCCGGGAGAGGAGATCATCCGGGAACTGAATGAGCTTGGATTTGATTATTAAACATGAAACGGCAGACGTGAAACGTAAGATGTCGTGAAACGTGAGATGCCGGGGGATTTCAGAACCTCTTTACCCTTTCAGCACTTGAGTTATCTCGTAATCCAATAACAAATGGGCCGGTGTAAATACTTGCTGAATATTTCACATCTCGCGTTCCAATCGGTTATGTTTAACAGTCATTAGTTCAAAATAAGATCAGATCCACCAAAGATGGGCAACAAAAACAGCACTCCCACCATAAAAAATCGGAAGGCACGGCACGAATTCAGCGTTGAGGAAACCTTTGAGGCGGGCATCGCCCTGAAAGGAACCGAAGTTAAGTCGCTGCGCGAAGGCAAGGCCAGTCTGCAGGAAGCCTTTGCCTACCTTATGGACGGGGAGGTGTGGCTGCGCGACATGTATATAAAGCCCTACAAGCACGGCTCCTACGCCAACCACGATGAGCGACGCAAACGCAAGCTCCTGCTAAAACGCCGTGAAATCCAGGAAATAGAAAAATATATCAACCAGAAAGGGTATACGCTGGTCCCGCTAAAACTTTACTTCAAGGGAGGATATGCCAAAATCCTTCTCGGCCTTGCCCAGGGTAAGAAAAAGTACGACAAGCGTGAAGATATCAAAGAGCGGGATACCAAGCGCGAACTGGAGCGAAAGTACAAGGGCACCTACAAGGTAAATATGTAGAGTTGACCGGTGAGCCAGAAAACCTTGTCAAGCTTCCGTGCGCCTGTAAAATTGTGAAGCTAATTTGGAGGCGGTTCACCGTTTGTTGTAATTATTCGGAGGGTACACCTGCATATCATTATAAGCCTGAAATAACTGGATCTTATTCGGATATTCTCAAAAGGTCCTGGTACCTATTTCCCATGCAGACCTGTTCTTTCTTAGTCATATAAAATGAACATGCCATTCCAAACAGCCAATTTATTCTCTAGATTTCTGGTATACAAACAGTTAGCCCGCATATCTCACGAGTATTTTGGATAAAATTATGTAACTTCATGAATGGCCATAACTTATACCATTTTTTACTGCCAAATTATCATTACAGTCTGTAATAGGCTGCGAAATCCGGGTTAGGCTGAAGAATACTTGGAAGGAATACGGATTAAGTGCGTACCTCTGTTACTATTTCAGGGCTTTGCTGCAGGGTTTGATATACCACGCAATACCGTTCAGTTAGCTCTATGAGCTTGTCGATGCTTTCCTGTGGGGCATCGGTGTCCAGCTTAAAAATCAGCTTAATATTTTCGAAGCCGACGGCGGCCTCTTTGGATACCCCGAGCGTGCCGCGAAAATCCAGCGAGCCTTCGGCCCGGACAGTGGCATCCTTCAATGTTATCCCCATTGCAGTAGCCACGGTATTCAACGTGACCCCGGCGCACCCGACAAGCGCCTGCAGCAACATATCTCCAGAACAGGCCTGGCTGCCGTCACCGCCCGTAAATGGATGCAGACCGGCCTCCACCATCCCGTTGTCGGTTTCCACCCTGCAGCCCAGGTTCGTACCGATGCTGCCTTCCGCATGCAAGATGGTCTGAGCCGCCCCCGGCTCTTTCAGGTATTTTTTCTTAAGAGGGGCCTGTTTGGCGCGAAGTTCTTTTGAATCCATTATGATCTGACTTTTTATTTTTTACGATTTTTTAAAATTTTTTCGTTGTAAAGTTAACAAGGATTAAACCACTCAACAACAAGATAAACCTGCACTTGCCCGTATTGCTCATTATTTCCCAAGCTGAATTCCAGTACATTATTGACTGGCAGTGTCGCATACAAACACAAAAGGCCGCCTTTTCAGGCGGCCTTTTCATCTAATTGGAACGGATGATCTGTAAGCCGAATTCTGTCGAGGGTCGATCATTTATCTGGGCTCCGAATTGCTCCGAAGCTCCAGCACTCCACCCGGTCGTATAGCGACGAGCGGCGCACGACCTGCATGAGCTTTCACCCCGTGAGGTTTACCCTGCCTCCGATGTCGCCACCGGAGCGGTGGGCTCTTACCCCGCCTTTTCACCCTTGCCCCGAGGTCTGTGCCCCGGGGCGGTCTGTTTTCTGTGGCACTGGCTAACCGGTTGCCCGGATCTTCCCGTTAGGAAGCACGGTGCTCGTCGGTGTTCGGACTTTCCTCCCCGCACATAACGATTAAGACAAAAAGCTATTTGGCAAGATGTTAGAGGGCTTTTACGGATAAACCCTGTTGTCTCACTCTGAGATTGAGGTACCGACCAAGCCGCTCGATCTTTGCATCTTAAAGCAAACTGTGGCAATCGATTTTAACCGTTATGTGCGGGGCGATGACCCGATCATCCGCTAAACAAGTTAGCATAACAACGAATTGAAAACCAGTTTAGTTTTGAAAATGGACAGCGATCTGCAGGCGGGTTTTGTTAATCTTCGGTTATACCTCACGCAAATATTTTGCAGAACTTTTTATTTCGTTGGGTGGCAGGTTGACTACCGAACTTGTTGGAGTGTCAGGCAGGAGTATAACGCTCCTCGCAACAACGATCCCGGAGGCTTACAAGTCTCAACTACGGCCAATTTACCCTGGTCCCAAAAAGCCTTTTTAGCCACAAAAAGCGAGATGCAGAAGAGTTAATGAGTCGAGCTTCGACCGATCTTTTCTGCTTCTCGCTTCTGAACCTTTTCCCTTCGCTGTGAACAAAAACCGACAGCTGCCGGTGCTGCTAGTCGACCGAAAGCTCCTCTTCGGCCTTCTCGAAGAATGAGGGATCAACGACGATACGGCCGCTATTCTCATCGATGATGATTTTATTGCCGCGTTTCACTTCCACCTGTGTTTGGGGAGGCAGGGCCATACCTAGTGCAGCGCCGCGTTCCATCGCCACTACCGCGAGCCCGTTGCTCAGGCCATTGCGCAGCCGGTTATAGCTTTTCAGGTACCGCTTGTCGATGTTCTCTTCAATCTCTTCGCGTTTTTCCAGGAGTTTCTTCTCCTCTTCTTCGGTCTCCTGCTCCAGCTTGTCAAGGTTTTTCTGCTTTTCATCATGAAGAGCCTGCGTTTTTTCCAGGTTTTCCCTGGCTTCTTCAAGCTCATCTTTAATCTGTTCCTGCCTTTTGAGAATCTCTTCCTGTCGCGACTCAGAGTTCTCGACAACCTGTTTTTGAGCTTCAATCTCTTTTGTCAGGGCATCATACTCACGGTTGTTGCGGACGGAGAGCTGCTGCTCTTCATACTTCTCCATCTTGTCCTTCGCATCCTGAATCTCAAGCTTAAGATTGTCGCTCTCGACTTCAAGCTGCTTCTGCTCCTCTTCCAGCTTGTTGATTTTGGCTTCGTAGCGATTAATATCGGTCTCAATATCGAGAATTTCCTCCGGGAGGTCGCCACGCAGTTGTTTTAGCTCATCGATTTTGCTGTCGATATATTGGAGGTTGGTTAACTGTTGGAGTACTTCTTCCATAGATTGCTGAGTAATCGTTTAGTCCTGTGGGTTCTGTTTTACATTAGAGATAAACACGTTCATCGGGTTTGTTACAACATCGGTTGCATAGACCCTCAGTTCTTCAAATGCTTCCTTCAGTTCCTGCTGCAGGGCATGCACGACCGGCACTTCACTTTCATAATGGCCTACATCCACCAGCAGAAAATCTTTCGTATCGGTAAAATAATCATGGTATTTGATATCAGCCGTAACAAAGGCCTGGGCCCCTTCAGCAATCGCCTTGCCGGCCAGCGATACACCGGCTCCTCCACACACCGCCACCTTCTTGATCCGCTCGGCATGCCCTGAGTATCGGATCGCCTCCACTTGCAGGCTGTCAGAGATCCGTTCCAAAAACGCTTGCTGGGTCAGTCCCTTGTCGTGATAAAATCCAACCACGCCCATCCCCACATTGTCGGAGGGACTCGCTACATCCATCACCTGGTAGTTTCCCTGATCGAGCAGCCCGTTGCGTCTCAACTCCTTGATCAACCCGGATACATTGTGCTCGTCAATTATCGCTTCAAAAGTACGCTGTCCATCTTTGCGACCTTCCACGTTGTAGTAGTGAGCCTCTTCCGCCGAGTAGTAATTCAACATTTTGAGGACCGACTCACTGTCGGAGTATGAGGTAGTCAGCACAATTTTCCGGGAGATGTTGTAGCCCTTGTCCAGGAACTTGAGATTGTCAAGCCCAAGCTTCTGGGCCAGCACAAACGAGACCCCGTCAAGCGCCGCATCCAGGTTGGTGTGGGCGGCGATCAGTGCAATATTGTTCCGGATAAGCTTATAGATAATCTTTCCCTGCTCGTTGGTTGGATTGATGCGGGAAATTTTCTGGAAAATAAGAGGGTGGTGGGCAACAATCAGCTCGCAGTCTTTCTCAATCGCCTCTTCCACAACGCCCGGGGTGACGTCGAGACAGGTAAGGATATTGTTGACCGGCTGTTCCGGATCTCCTACCAGCAGCCCGACATTGTCATAATCCAGTTTGGTACTTGGGGGAGCCCATTGATGAAGAAAGGTGGAAATATGCCGGACCTGCGTGTTCATTGTGGTTATCCGCTACCCCCGCATTTTAATTTCCAGGTCGGGTGAAGGCAACGTGGATCTGGTCGCTCAGTTAGAATCAAAGTAAAAAAGTTGTTCAGAGCCAGACTCAAATAGGTTAAAATTACCCAATTCAGTTTCCAAAAATACGATTTAAATCTGACTGTTAAAAGGTTATTTTTACATAAATCGTTCTTTTCAACCTACAACCTGAGTACAGTCTAACCACCTACGTCAAATGAGTGAAGATATCTGCGCTAATTTATCGTCAGTACAACAGCGAATCAAAGAAGCATGCGAAAACGCCGGGCGGAATCCCGACGAGATCACCCTGGTGGCCGTCAGCAAAATGAAGCCGCTCGAAGATATCAAGACGGCCTTCGGGTGTGGACAAGTCCATTTCGGTGAAAACCGGGCCAGGGAGCTTCAGGACAAGATGGATGCCTGGCAGGAAGAGCAGGTTCAGTGGCATATGGTCGGGAACCTGCAGACAAACAAGATCAAGTATATGGTAGAGCGGGTAAACTGGATCGACTCGGTACCCAAAAAGAAAACCATTCGTGAAATCGAAAAGCGGGCCTCCCGCATCGACCGTGCAATAAATGTATTGATCCAGGTCAACATCAGTGGTGAATCTCAAAAAAGCGGATGTGAACCGGACGATCTTGCGAACATCCTGGAATATGCGCAGGGGAAATCGCACGTGCGTGTTCGCGGGCTCATGGGCATGGCCACCTATCTTGATGATGATGAGGACCTGGAGAAAATCCGTCCGGAATTCAGGTTGCTTCGCAAGCTGAAGGACGAGCACCAGACATACAACAGCGAAAATATTCAGCTGAAGGAGCTCTCCATGGGCATGACCAACGACCTGGAAATTGCGATACAGGAGGGTGCTACCATGGTCCGCGTGGGGAGGGCTATTTTCGGTGAACGCGATTATGGCTGATTCGTACTGCGTATTGCGTATTACTGTACAAGTAAAGAGGATTTGGGCAGATCCAAATACGCAGTACGCAATACGGGATACGTCACGTAAATGCTATAACAATTTATCATTCGGTCCGTATCAAATGTTTCAATCTTATTAATATTTAGTACATTATATTATTAACGTACAACAATACAGGGACCTGTTATGGCTGCATGGATCTGGGTACTTATTCCGCTGGTTGCAATTATAGGGGGATTCATCCTCGACTACCAGAAAAACAAGATGAAAATGATGAACCAGGGCCGCCAGAACGAGCAGGAAGTCGATGAACTTCGCAAGCTGGTGGACTCCCTGAAAAAACGTGTCGAGAATCTCGAAGCGATTGCGGCCGGGGAACCGGAAGAGTTTAGCCGTGGCGCTGGTCTCGGGATGAGCGAAATTGAGATTACCGATGAAGAAAAGGTAAAGCGGGAACACCGGCAAAAAGTATCAGAAATGGCAAACAACAAGCGAACAAAATCATGAGTTGGGAAGTGTTACTCATTGCACTTGTGGTAATCGGCTGCACAACGGGATTGATTGAGGACTGGATCTCCAGGAAAAACAGTGCCGAGTCGATTGACAAGGAAAGCTTCAATCACATCGTACAAGACCTGAAGCGGCAACAAAGAGACATGAAGAAACGGATACGGCAACTTGAAGCAGCCGTATCAGAAGAGGATTACAAGGAACCCTACCCGGAAATTGATGAAGAAGACCGCAACGTGCGGCTTACGAATGATCTCCAGGAATAAAGAGAGGACAGTATAATGAGTTTTGAGGAAATGGTCGTTGCCCTGGTAGGCGCTATCGGGGCTTTTGCACTTGTCGGATATCTTGCAACCAAGGTGATCGACCTGATAAAAACATGGATCAACCGAAAACAGGGTGGGTACGACGAAGAAACATTCAACCGCCTGGCCAAGGCTTTTATGCAACACAAAAAAGATACCGAACGACGGCTGCAAAACCTGGAGGCTATTATTGCGGAAGAGGACACGGAACAAAAAACGGGGAAACAACTTTCAGAACCCCGGGACACCATTGAAATTGACGAGGAGAAACCGGCACAAGACCGGCAGCAGGACAGTTCAAAGCTGAAGAATATGCTGAAAAACTGAAGCCATCATTTTCATTGACATTTAATAGCTTTAGGACAACAATATCATCTCATCATGAAACTTACAGCACTTGAAATAAAACAACAGAGCTTCGAAAAATCTTTCCGCGGATACGACCAGGGCGAAGTGGACGCATTCCTGAACCTGATGTCCAATGAGTGGGAGCACCTGGTAGGCAAGAACCGCGAACTCGAAAAACGGATACAGGAACTTGAGGAGAAACTCAAGCACTACGAGCGCGTGGAAGAAGCCCTGCACGAAACCCTCCAGACCGCTAAGGAATCGGCCGAAACCAAGCTTTCGGGCGCGCGCAAGGAAGCCCGCAACAAAATAGAAAAAGCGGAGATGGAAGCCGAGTCCATCGTTCGGGAAGCCATCCAGCAGCGGCAACAGATCCGCCAGAACATCCTGCGCCTGCTCGATCGGCGCAAGGAAATTGTGGGAGGCATCCGGTCTTACCTGGAACTGGCCCAGGAGTCACTCGACCAGTTTGCAAGGGACGAAGCCGACCTGTTTGACATGCCGGCTGAAAGTGACGCCGATTTTGAGGAGCATTTCAAGAAACAGGTCCAAAACAGGAAACAGCAATTCTCTGAGGAGGATCAGGACACAGGCGAAGAAGCCCAAACGATCCCCCCGGGCGCCGAAGATGTTGACGATATCATTGATGAGCTGGATTAGGTGAACAGCCAAGAGGGCTGTAAACCGTTGTTTGGCCCTGTTTTCGGCCTGTTCTCATGTGCCAAAACCTCAATTGATGGACAAGCGGCGGACTCGAATCTACTCAGCCGTTGATCTCTGGAAACACCTCCGCTTATAAAAGTTTAACCTGACAACTAACCCGAATTTCTCACAAGTATTTCGGATAAGATCATGTCACTTTATGGATGACAATACCTTATCCCATTTTTTACTGGCAAATTATCATTACAGCCTGTAAAAGGCTGCGAAATTGGTGAGGTAATCCGGGCTAAAACCGACTTCTAACGGCTAACTGTCAGATCAAGTCGTGGCTATCATATTTAAAGCCCGCTTGTCGATATTTTCATGTAGATTTTCCTTTCTTTGAATTTTATATATTTCGCTAACTCAATTTTTTCTAACCGAAAAACTCTCTGCTTTCATGCCGCCAGATTCTGTCGAAGAATTCCGCTCCAAACGCGACGAAGCGCTCGCACATATCCAGCATAAAACCGATCTCCGTCCCAATTACCTGCTGATACTGGGAACAGGTCTCGGCAACCTGGCTGATGAAATTGAGGTGGAGATCCGTATCTCATACGCCGACATTCCCAACTTTCCCGTCTCCACGGTGGAAAGTCACGCCGGCCAGCTGCTCTTTGGCACCCTGGCCGGCAAAGAGGTGGTGGCCATGCAGGGACGCTTTCACTACTATGAGGGCTATTCGATGCAGCAGATCGTCTTTCCCCTGCGAGTACTCAAAGAAAATGGAGCCGACACCCTGCTGGTCAGCAATGCCTGCGGCGGGCTCAACCCCAATTACCGGCGGGGAGACATCATGCTGATCAACGACCATATCAATATGCTGGGTGACAATCCCCTTATCGGCCCCAATGACGATGAGCTTGGTCCCCGGTTCCCGGATATGAGCGAACCCTATACCGAACGGCTGCTTGAACTTGCCGAAACGGTAGCCCTTGAAAAGGGGATCAGGATGCACCAGGGCGTCTATCTTGCGCTGAGTGGACCAATGCTGGAAACCAGGGCCGAATACCGCTTTTTGCGGCTTATCGGGGCCGACGTGGTGGGAATGAGCACCGTACCCGAAGTGATAGCGGCCGTCCACATGGGGATGGATATCATGGGGATCTCCGTTATTACCGATGAATGTTTTCCCGACGCGCTCGAACCGGTCAATATTGAGGATGTCCTGGAGGCCGCCGGCATGGCAGAACCGAAACTCACCCAGGTTATCATGGGAGTGCTAAAACGGCTCTGAATATCCCTTCCGGGGCTGTTTTGGACCCTGAAGGCCGTGAGCATCAAACCTTAAAAAATTATAACTCCACTCCCACCAAAAAGGATACCAACAAAACGAGAAAAACGTTATTTTCCTGATGTATCTATCGACCAAAAGCAACAACTTCTGTTTTGATAGGAAAAATATACTAATACTAACCCATCCATCAGCCTTATGTTTACCGGAGGTTTCAACGACGATATTTGGGATGAGTATAAATGGGAAGCTCACCTGGATGAAATTGAGAAAAAGAGTGAGCAACTGCGCCGCTTCATAGCTCCTGATCCCGCAGGAAACACCCCGCGATGGGTCACCCTCCTGCAGGAAAACTCGGACGAGCTGGATGCGGTGGACGCATTTATTGAGGAAGAACTGCAGATTGAGGAAGCCTATTTCCCTGACGAGGATGATGAAGACTGGGATGAGGATCTGGAAGACGAAATGGACGACTTCTTCCTCGATAACGAATATGAGGATGAACTTTTTTTCGATGAGGAAGAGGACGACTTTGACTATGGGGAGGACTGGAAGGAACTGAGCAATGATTTTACGATGTCCGACAACGGCTCCATCGACACGCTCGAAATATACAATACAGCCCGCGGAATAGCCGCCTACATTCTGCAGTGGGCCGAGGGTGTGCACGGAAGATACCGTTCAGAAGAATACAACGATTTTGTAAGCAACGTCCTGAAAATCGGAGCTAAACTTGCCGGGGGCTACTCATTCGGATTTGAGCAGGATTTTCTCGGGGGTAATATCGCCTATACCAAAAAGGCGCTCCACTGCACCAATATGTCGCTGATCCTGCTCCAGGATCACTTGAAAGAGGCCCCCTATATCAAAAAAGAAGAATACGTACTGCTTCACGAACAGCTTTTTGAGCTGCGAAACGATATCGGTATTTACGTGCAGGAGCTGAGAGAACAGTTTTATCTGGGCCTGGAATAAAATGAAGTGATCAAATTTGTTGCAGAAGGCTTTGCAAGCCGTTTTTTACCCAATTCCGCCATTCTTCTGAATCGGGTTTCTTCATTTATGGGGTTTTTGTAAGGATTGGCCCGAATGACGGTCTTACCAGTAGATGCGTGGCCAAAGCACATATCAGTTTCCCTTTGAAAAATATCCTGCTGTAAGAATTGCCCTGCTGTTTGCCGCGGGCATCACGGTCGATTACTATTTTAATCTCTCCCTTTCGCTCACCGTCGGACTGCTTGTTCCGGCTGTCGTGCTGCTGTTTGCTGTGGAATTCAAATCCACAGCAACCCTCAATCCGCTGTTTCACCAACTTTCCGTGGGGACCTACCTGCTGCTTGTTTTCCTGTTTGGCATGGCGTGGCATTCAATTCATGACAAGCTCGATCGTCCGGAGGCCGCCGATATACTGGAGGCGTATACCTGGGACCAGATCAGTGCAAAAGGCAGCGTATACAACATTAAACCCACCAGCACAGGGAAGCTCCAGGTGGACGTGGCCGTTGACACCACTTTGGTGGTTGACTCCCTTCGCTGGGTTGAATCGTACAATCTCCGGGCGGTGCTTGATCCCGAGACTGATCATATACCGGACCAACTGCAGCTGGGGTCCAGCATCAGGTTTTCGGCGACGGTCTATCCGCTGGAACAACCGAGAAATCCGCACCAATTCGATTACAAGGGATATCTGGAATCGCAGGGTATCTATACACAGGCGGGAATAGAGTCGATCGATTCTGTTCACAACCCGAAAACCCTGCTCAGCTGGCACCACCTGCGGCAGCTGGTGCTCGATCAGATTGAACAAAATTTTGATTCAACCTCACAATCTCTTGCCAAGGCGTTGCTCATCGGGTACAAAAATGAACTGGACCGGGCGGATAAAATAGCCTTCTCGCGGGCGGGTCTTTCCCACATCATGGCTGTATCCGGGCTGCACGTGGGATTTATTGTCGCTCCCTTCTGGGTGCTCATCCCCTGGTTCTGGACCCTGCGGTACGGAAAGGAGATCGGGCTGGCCCTGCTCCTGACTTTACTCTTTTTCTATGCGGGGCTAACCGGATTTTCCGCTTCTGTGTGCCGGGCCTCTCTCACTGTGGGGCTCATCACGTTTGGCAAGCTGTTCCACAAAGTGCGCGACTCGCTGAACCTGACCGCCGTTTCGGCGCTGATCCTGCTACTGGCAAATCCCGCCGACCTGTTTGCGCCCGGCTTCCAGCTATCCTTTTCTGCTGTCTACATCATCTTGCTTACTGTTCCCGTCGTCGAGCGCTGGCTTCCCCACTGGGTTCGCTACCGGTGGTATGGCACGCCGGTTATGGTAGTTATCGTCTCCATCCTGGTGCAGGTGGGACTGTTCCCCTTGTTGACCTATCACTTTGGGGAATTTTCCCTGATCGGGCCCCTTGCCAACGGCGTGGTTGTTCCGTGGCTCGGATTTGTTGTACCGTATGCCCTTTTCCTGCTGCCGGTTGCAGCCGTTTTCCCTGCTGTCGGCCTACCGTTGAACGTCCCCAACCAATGGTTTTTAAATGAATTAAGCCGCTTTACCGAGTGGGCTTCCCGGCTGAACTGGAGCTGGATTCAGCTGCACGTCGATTCACCGCTTGTTTTTGGCCTCTGGATAGCGGGCCTTTTTTTAATGGCGACCCTGCACATTTCGCGCCTGCGATGGAAAATACTCTCCATACTCCTGCTTCTTTTAACCGTTCAGTCCGGCAGGCAGCTGGTCAAAAAAATCCAGCCGGCCAAACTAACGATCACCGTTTTTGATGTTGGCCAAGGAGATGCCACACTGGTGAGCACCCCGGGTGGCAGGCACTTCCTTATCGACACCGGTCGCTGGTCGCCCGGGTACAACAGTGCCAAATATGTTATCCTTCCCCACCTGAAGGCCGAGGGTATCGACAAGCTGGATGCCGTCTTTCTTACGCATCCGCACGCTGACCATATCGGGGGAATTAGTGAGCTGATAGAGCATGTAGCGATCGACACGATCTACAATTCGGGCTACGCCTACAGCTCCAACCTATATCAACAATATCACTCCCTGGCCAGGCGTCATTCAATACCGGTCAAAACAGTTAACGCCGGGCAGTCGATTGTGCTGGACCCCTCAGTACTCCTGCTGAGTTATGGCCCGATCGGCCGCAACTACGGCTCCGATCCCAACGATCACTCGCTGATCCTTGAGCTTATTTATGGGCAAACCGAATTCCTTTTTGTGGGGGACGCGGAACGGGGACAGGAACAGCGGCTCCTAAACCATTACGGGAATCTACTGGATACCGACTTCCTGAAGGCCGGTCACCACGGCAGCCGTACCAGCTCCTCTTCCCGGTTTCTGCACGAGGCCACCCCCGATATTTCAGTCCTGTCACTGGCCAAATCGAATCGCTTTCAGCATCCCCATCCCGAAGCCGTGCGCCGGCTGCGTCGCTACAGTGAGAAAATGAAATTCACCAGTCTTCACAAAGCCCTGATCTTCAGCTCCGACGGAACAAGTATCCGCCAGATTCCCTGGTAAAATTGGTAGATTCCCCCTGATATCTTAACTTTGCCCTATTCTCATCAACCACTAGTCCCCATGTCTAAACATCTACATTCCTGGTTAAGCGATCGTGGTCAGCTGGTGCTCCTTGCCGGCGGCGTACTGGCGCTGCTGTTCCTTATGTATCAGCTGGAACACCTCATCAACCCGTTGGGGTATGGCCTGGTTATCGGAATTATACTCTACCCGATACGCCAGCAGCCGGTGGCACGCGCCCTGCTTTATGCCACCGCCTTTTCAGCCGGCCTCTGGTTGATCTATGATTCCGGTCACCTGCTGGTACCCTTTATCGTGGCCTATATCATTGCCTTTATCATCAACCCGCTGGTGGAAAATCTTGAAAAGCGGCAGGTTCCGCGTGGGCTTATCGCCGGCCTCTTTACCTTTGGATGTCTTGGGTTGCTTACCGTCCTGTTCGTGCTCACCGTACCCACTGTACTGGATCAACTCTCAAAACTGGGCACCCTGTTAAACGAGGCCTCAACCAACACCGAAGCCTGGATCGAATCCACGGGACTCCTGGCCCTTTTTGATCGAATTGGCCTGGAAAGCACCACGCTGAAGCCGCAACTGGTCAACCAGATCAACTCCGTGGTTGAAGGGTTTTACCAGGACCTGACCGATCTTTCCTCCGGGTACCTGACGGGGGTCGGCAGTGCGGTTGCCGTGCTTTTCTTCATCATTTTGACCCCGTTCCTCTGCTTTTTTATGATCCGTGATTACCAGAAAATCGGAATTTTTGTGCGATCGCTGATCACCCCCACCGATGTCTCCACCGATTATACTACAGAGATAAGTCGCATCGTTGGCTCTTACCTGAGGGGACAGTTTATTGTTGTGTTGATCAGCAGCGTGAACCTGAGCCTGGGATTTTACCTGCTGGATGTGCCCTACGCGCTGGTCCTTGGCATTTTTTCCGGATTGACAAACTTCATCCCCACATTCGGACTTTGGTTCAGCGTTTCAATCTGTACGCTCGTGGGCGTCTCATTCGGCGATCCCTGGTTTCAATATCTCCCGGCGATATACATCGTATTTGGTGTGGAGCAGGTACTCGAGTCCGGGTTTATCGTTCCCCGCGTGGTGGGTAAGCATGTAGGACTGCATCCGCTGCTGGTGATGGTTTCGCTGCTGTTTTTTGGATTTATGCTGGGTGTTGTGGGGCTGCTGATCGCCGTGCCCACTGCCGCCCTGATATCGGTTTTTTACCAACAGTACCGCGAGACGAAGAAAATTTCATTTTTAAGTGGAAGTGAACTCGATTCATTTATCCAGCAATTCGACCGGGAAACCAAAAAGGAAGAGAAAAAAAAGAAAGAAAAAATGGAAAAAGAATTGGAATCAACTCGCTGAATCTGTTTTATTTATGAGTCTGTAGAGCTATCAACCTTTTATATTACGCGTAATTATGTCAAAAAAGGAACGGCTGAGTTTCGAAGAGGCTTTAACCAGGTTGGAAGAGATCGTCTCCAAGCTGGAGGACGAATCGGTTTCTCTTGAAGATTCAATAGAGTTGTACGAAGAGGGTATTACCCTCTCCAACATCTGCACAAAAACCCTTGAAGAGGCGGAACTGCGCATCGAAAAAGTGCATGAAGAGCACAATGAAAACAATCAATAATGATTGATTATGGATCAAGAAAAAATAGAACCCGGTCCCCTGCTCGGAACGGTAAATACGCCGGACGACCTGAAGAAACTGGAGCCCGGGCAGCTCGTTGAGCTCTGTGATGAGCTCCGGGATTTTATTATCGATTCCGTTTCTACCCACGGCGGACATTTTGGAGCCAGCCTGGGTGTTGTGGAGCTGACCGTTGCCCTTCACTATGTATTTAATACACCCGAAGATCGCATTGTATGGGATGTTGGGCACCAGGCCTACGGCCACAAAATTCTAACCGGCCGGCGAAATAAATTCCACACCAATCGCAAATACGGCGGGCTCTCCGGTTTTCCCAAACGGAGTGAAAGTGAATACGATGATTTTGGAGTCGGCCATTCGAGCACCTCTATTTCGGCGGCCCTGGGGATGGCGGTAGCGCGCGATCTCAGCCAAAAAGAGAACAACGTGGTCGCCCTGATCGGCGACGGGGCCATGACGGCCGGTCTGGCGTTTGAAGCGATGAATAACGCCGGGGCGCTCGACAAAGATATGCTGGTGATTCTGAACGACAACAACATGTCGATTGACCCCAACGTCGGCGCATTGAAAGAATATCTTACCGACATCACCACCAGCAAGACGTTTAACAAGATTCGTGACGAAATTTACGATCTGCTCGGTCACTTCAAGAAGGCCGGTGAACAGATGCGCAAAGCAGCGTCCAAACTGGAAAAAGCGATCACGGCCGCCATTACCCCCGGTGCCCTGTTTCAGGCTCTCGGTTTTAAATACTACGGTCCGGTGGACGGTCACAACGTAGATTCACTTCGCCGCCACCTCGAGGATCTCAAAGACATCCCGGGCCCCAAGCTGCTGCATGCCATAACGGTTAAGGGAAAGGGTTTTGCTCCTGCCGAACGCGAGCAAACCAAGTGGCACGCCCAGAGCAGTCCGTTTGATAAAATTACCGGTCAATCCCTGGCCCCTGAAAAGACGGGTCCGGAGATTCCCAAATATCAGCATATTTTCGGGGAGGCGGTTGTGGAGCTGGCCGAAAACGACGAGCGCATCGTGGGTATTACGCCCGCCATGCCGAGCGGCTCCAGCCTGTGGCCGCTGATGAACACCTTCCCCGACCGCGCTTTTGACGTGGGTATCGCCGAGCAGCACTCCATTACGTTTGCTGCGGGCCTGGCGACAGAAGGCAAAAAACCGTTTGCCGCCATCTATTCCACCTTCCTGCAGCGCGCCTATGACCAGGTCATTCACGACGTGGCGATCCAAAAGCTGCCGGTCGTGTTCTGTATCGACCGCGCCGGGCTGGTCGGAGCCGACGGTCCCACGCATCACGGGCTGTATGATATCTCCTACCTTCGGGCCGTGCCCAACATGGTGATCTCTTCTCCACTCAATGAACAGGAGCTGCGCGATATGATGTACACCGCCTCCAAATATGAGGAGGCCGCCTGGGCGATCCGATACCCGAGAGGGCGGGCGACCGGGATGAGCTATCGCAAAAACTTTCAGCCGATTGAGATCGGCAAGGGTCAGTGCCTCCGCGAGGGCGAAGATATCGCCTTTCTAAGCTTTGGTCCCATGGGCAATTACGTCATTGAAGTGGCTGACAAGCTGCAAACCGAGGGTATTAACATCGGTCACTATGACATGCGCTTTGCCAAGCCGCTGGACACGGATTTGATCGACGAAATTTGCCATTCCTACCAGCATATCATCACCATTGAAGATGGCACCAGGCTGGGCGGTTTCGGAAGTGCGGTAGCGGAGTACCTGGCTGACAAACCATACCACATTCCCACGACCATCATGGGCGTGCCGGATCGCATTGTGGAACATGGTACCCAGCAGGAGCTGCATCACGAGGTGGGACTTGACCCGGAGGGGATTGAAAAGAAAGTACGCGAAGTGCACAGCTCTCTTTCAGTAAAAGCCTGACTGTATTCTACGCTGGATGATTTGCTTAAATTTTAAGCCTTTTTGCAATCAGGAAGCGTTTTGAATTCCGACCATCAAAACGTTTTGAGCAATCTTCCCTAGATTTTGACAGATTGGTGCGTGGTTTTGAACTATTCAGGGCCTACCTGCCCAACGGAAACCAAGCCTTTTTTTTTCTCAATAATCCGGGTGACCGCTTGCAGATGCACACTGTGATTGAGCAAAAATCGGTTTGTTGGAAAGTGGTTGTACCACCGACCTAATTGGGAGCGGGAGTACAACTCTTTCATAACTACGAGCTGATAGATTTACAAAGGCCTCTCATTAAAACAACCTTATGACCTGCTTTTCCAAGAAGTCCCTCTCTAAATTGGCAACATGGTGTTTGCGCTTCCTAAAATTCATACCTTCTGGTAAATAAAGTATCGGCAGTGAACTTTTAAAATTTTTTTGTAAGGAATTGCTTTTAAAAGTCTCTCTTAAGTAAACGCATATCAAAAAAGCCAATACCAGGGAGACCCATGTATTTGAAAGTAATATATGACAACTATTTAGAGGGAGAAGCTCTCCTGCATTTTTTAGACGAGAATGGATATAAGGTATCTATCGAAAAAAGGGGATTCAACCCCGGGAAACGATCCGATCAACATTTATATGTGATGGATGCCGTATCGGCTCGAAGATATATAAGTAGCAATAACAGGGATGTAACCCGTCATTTAAGAACAATAGTTGTAGGGAAATTAGAACAATTGTATATCCCGTTTACCAGCCGTTTTGACCGCGTGGCTTACGTCACAAAAATGGATTCTATTACCGAGATGCTGCACGGCATGAAAGCCTTTAAACAAAAAAAGATATATGTAAGCCAGAGGGTATTTGGATTCTTAAAAAGGAAGAGAGCAAATCAACAAGATGAATTGCTTGCGGCCAATGTGCAACAGCCCTTGACAAAGACAGAGCTGAAAATTTTACAGGAAATTAGCGGGAAAAAGACGACTCGCGAAATCGCCGGCGACTGGAACCGAAGCATCCATACGATTAACAACCACCGGAAAAATATAATCCGGAAACTGAATTTGGACGGGCCTCATGGGCTTGCGGTGTTTGCCGTCAGAGAGCAGGAAGCAATTCGAACCCTGACAGTGTTAGACAGCAAACAAAAAATCATTAAGAAATTAAAAAATGACTATCGGTAGCTATTTATTTTTTAATTCAATTTGATGTGATTACGTACAGGCCTCATCAAGGAGGTAAAGAAAACCTTAACAACTAAATAGATAGAGAGGATCTTATGGAAAACTTAAGCAGCGTTGGCGTAATAGAACTCAGTCAAGAGGAAATGATAAAGACTGATGGGGGACTCATTATGTTTAATGTAGAACTAATTCAGTGGGCTTATTCTGAATTTAAAAAAGGTGTACATGATGGGTACTACGATAAATAAAAAAACTAGCAAAAAAAGGAGAATATTATGAATGATTTAAGAGAACTTACCTTACACGAATATTTGGAAATATCAGGAGGCAAACCGGATCTAAATACATCGCCCTTCTATGATGTTGGCTGGTACATAGGTGCGGCTATCCGTGAAGTTGAAAGCTGGTTTAAGTAAAAATAACCGGGAGCAGGCTCGTACTGCTCCCGGAAAATAATAAGTGACTGACATATGCCTTTAACAAAGAATTCGCCGTTAAGATCAGCCGTCTCTACGTTGGCAAAGTCTTCTAGCGTGTTCTTACTCTTGTTTGCTACAATGATACTTGTACATGGTACAGTTTTACTTGTAGGGCTTTCTTTGACTCAAAACAAATTTAGTCCAGAACAATTATTTATTGAGCGTTTATATCCCATACTCTTGGCAATAATTTTACTTTTTTGGACCAAGAAAACAACACATGGTATTTATAAGCGCATAACTGAAGCAATTAAACTAAACAAACAGAACCTGAAGAGCTTTATTAAATACATACTGATATCTTTTTTTATTTTATACTCAATATTTTATTTATCAATATTATTTGGATATGCTAATTTTATAAGTTATGGATTTTATAATTTTGAAATATACAATATAGCAAAAATATATATATTGGTAGGATTATTAGGGAATCTGTTTGTTGCAATAGGTGAAGAAATAGTTTTTAGAGGTTTCTTGTTTAATTACATAAAAGGGATTTCAAGAAGCGAATATTTTAGTCTACTATTCACCTCACTTGTGTTCTCATTTCATATCTATCCGGATTTCCTGAATAATGTAATTGCCTTTTTGGGAGGACTTGCGATGGGTTACTCCTATATCAAGTTTAAAAATTTATATATTGCTATCGGAATTCATTTTGCCTACGGATTTTTCAACCTTTCTATCGCATCAGAATTTTCCGGAGGACAGGAATTCCCTTATCTCATGAAATTTGATTATCCCATGATCGCCGATGGGTTTGGCGCCTGGGTTGATCTGTTCATAATAGTTGGAATGCTGGCTATTCTTGTCTTCCTTTTTTTCCACAACGTTCCCACCAAAGAAAAAACTCAAAAGCTATCTGATTTGAAAATGGAAGCGATGGAAAGTTAAATCGGGTTTAAAAGCACAGAATAATGCTGTTTCCTGAAGAAATCATCAAAGAGACCACACAATACCACTTCTGGCATCATTCAGTCCGATCGCAAATCATCTATTCATCCATGCTTTTTACGCTGGTCGGCATCCTCGCTCTATTACCCTTTATACACATGGATGTGAGTGTCAAAAGTCAGGGTATTATACGGCCTGAAGTGGAGCGAAAGGTGCTACTAAGCCCGGTATCCGGGAAAATTTCACACTTGGCCTTAAAAGAAAACAAGACCTTCGCTGAAGAGATGCTGGTAGCAAGAATAGCATCGCCCATTTTGGAGAAACGGCTGAACTACAATCGAACACGCCAGCTAGAAATCGAACAATTTATTCAAGACTTAACGTATTTGGTGCAATTGGATTCTGCACGGATTTTCAACCGGTATACAGGTTTTAAATCAGCTTTGTTCAAACGATCGCTGATTGCTTTTCAACAGAAACTGCAAAAGGCGGCAATTGAATGGCACAATGCCCGGAAAAGGCATAAGAGACAGCAGGCCCTGTATCATAAAGAGGCGATATCTGTTGCTAAACTGGAGGAGAGTGAGTTCGCTCTGGAAGTCGCTGCTAACAACTATCGCTTGATGTTTGATCAGCAGCTGGCTGAATGGGAAGCAAAGCTGATCCAGTACCAGCAGGAAAAAGATGAATTGAGAACCGAAGAGATTCAGTTGATGGACGAGCAGCGGGAGTTTGAAATACATATGCCGGTAACCGGAACCGTACAAAACCTGGCCGGAATTTCAGAGGGCAGCTATGTCCGGGTCAATCAGCAACTGGCAGAAATTTCTCCCGATACCGGCCTGGTGGCCGAATGTTATGTGTCTCCCCGGGAGATAGGGTTGCTAAAAGAGGGGATGATAGCCTATTTCCAGGTAGATGCTTTTGATTATAATCAATGGGGCATGCTGACGGGCAAAGTCATTGAGATTTCAAACGATGCGATTACAAATAATGATCAACCGTTTTTTCGGGTGCGTGCAGAACTGGATCGATCTTACCTGGAGCTTCCCAATGGATACAAAGGATATCTTAAAAAGGGGATGACCCTGCAGGCACGGTTCAAAGTAACGGAGCGGAGTCTGTTTCAGTTGCTGTATGACAATGTGGATGACTGGCTAAATCCTGTTACGGATGGAACCGAAAGGAATAACACATAAATGACAGATATCTCATGGAAGAAGAATTACAGTGTACTCAATATGGCAAAATCCTCCACCTCGTTCTAAAGGCAGGTACCATTGCTCCGCATTCCGGGTACATTTATGTTATTGCAAATACTGCAAAATCTCATTTGGGTAAAACGAACTTAAAAAAATTGAGTCCTACTTAAATGACCCTTAACCGGCATTTAAAGCTTTTTCAGGCTTTTAAAATAGATCATTCTAATACTAGAGCCCGAGATTAATTAAGGCTTGAGCGCTATTTAGGCAGATACAGAATTACGGGGTACAAATCTGCCTCGAAAAATCGACAGAGCTATGAACAGGAGAAAAATCGAGATAAAACAGCACGATATTACCGATTGCGGGGCCGCCTGCCTTGCGTCGGTGGCCGCTCATTATAATTTGGAATTGCCTATTGCCCGCATCCGCCAGTATGCTTCCACGGATAAAAAGGGTACCAATGTGCTGGGTATGGTTGAGGCCGCGGAGGAGCTCGGGTTCGAGGCCAAGGGAGTTCGCGGAAACTTTGAAAGCCTGTTTAATATTCCCGTTCCGGCAATCGCTCATGTTGTAGTCAAAGATGTACTGCACCATTATGTGGTTATCTACAATACCACTGACAGCCATGTTGTGGTAATGGACCCCATGGACGGCAAGCTGCACAACATTCCCCACAAAGAATTCAGGGAACAGTGGACCGGAGTGCTTGTTTTATTAATGCCCGCTGAAAATTTTGAAGAAGGGAATGAAAAAATTTCGATTTCAAGGAGACTCTGGTTTCTCGTAAAGCCGCATAAAAAGGTGATGCTGCAGGCCCTTTTCGGAGCAGCGGTTTTTACAATTATCGGCCTCAGCACGGCCATATATGTGCAGCTAATTGTGGATCATGTCCTGCCGGGGGGAAATGAAAATCTGCTGAACTTACTCAGTTTGTCCATGATCGTTTTATTACTGCTTCAGATTTTTTTTGGAGCAACAAAAACGATCTTTACACTCAAAACCGGTCAACAAATTGATGCCCGTCTTATCCTGGGCTACTACAAACACCTGATCAAACTGCCTCAGCGTTTTTTTGATTCCATGAGGACAGGAGAGATTATTTCCAGAATCAACGATGCCGTAAAGATCAGGACGTTTATTAACGATGTTTCCATCAATCTGGCGGTCAATATTTTTATTGTGCTATTCTCTTTTGGCCTGATGTTCACCTATTTCTGGAAACTGGGAATGGTGATGCTGGCAATTATTCCCGCTTACGGGCTTGTCTACTACATAACCAACAGGATTAACCGACAGACCCAGCGACAGCTCATGGAAAATGCCGCTGATCTGGAATCCCAGCTTGTGGAATCGTTGAACTCGATAAAAACCGTTAAACAGTTCGGGTTAGAAGAGTTTGCAAATATCAAAACTGAAACGCGATTTATCCGGCTTCTCAAAACTGTGTACCGTTCCGGCTTAAATTCGGTATTTTCCGGTAACGCTTCCAAGTTTGTTTCCAGGCTGTTTACTATCATCTTGCTCTGGGCAGGCGGATATTTTGTACTTCAACAAGTTATTACACCCGGTGAGCTACTCTCGTTTTATGCGGTTATAGGCTATTTCACCGGACCTGTTGATGAGCTTATCGGAATGAACAAAACCATCCAGGATGCTATGATTGCTGCCGACCGATTGTTTGAAATCATGGACCTGGAAAAAGAGAAGGAAGGACGGCAGGTTCAATTAAAACCTGAGTTGATCGGGGATATACAATTTCAGGACGTCACCTTTCGCTATGGCTCTCGCGCCATGGTATTTGAAAATCTGAATCTAACCATTCCAAAAGGAAAAATAACAGCTTTTGTGGGTGAAAGCGGATCGGGAAAGACAACCATCATCAACATCCTGCAAAAACTTTACCCTTTGCGGGAGGGACGGGTGCTCATCGGGGATTTAAACCTGGAATATATTGATAACAGAAGCCTTAGAGACAATATCTCCGTTGTACCTCAGCAGATTGATCTATTTGCAGGAAATGTAATTGACAATATTGCAGTTGGAGTGTTCGATCCGGATATGGAGAAAATCATTACCATTTGTAAAAAACTGGGTATTATCAACTTTATAGAAAACCTGCCGGCCGGATTTGAAACATACCTTGGCGAAAACGGCGCCACGTTGTCCGGCGGACAGAAGCAGCGTATCGCCATCGCCCGGGCTCTTTATAAAAATCCAGAAATTTTGATTCTTGATGAAGCCACTTCTTCTCTCGACTCATCTTCCGAGCAGCATGTACAGCATACCGTCGATATGCTGATCGACCAGGGAAAGACGGTCATTGTAATTGCCCACCAGTTGGGTTCCGTGATTCAGGCTGACAAAATTTGCGTGTTGAAACAGGGCAACCTCATCGAGGAGGGAACCCACAGGGAGCTGATGGAAAACAGGGGATCATATTACAAACTGTGGAAAAAACAGATGCCGGTATTGAAGGACAAGCCAATTGCGAATTGGTGATTTGAAACCTGATAACAATCCACTTTTACATGAACACAACAAAGATTAAAAAAACACCGATGGAAAGTCTCTTGATGGGGGACCTCTAACATAGAGAATAACATCCCTCCCGCCTTCGGCGGCGCTCCCCTCCAGGGGACAGGGGAGATTAAAGCCATGCCCCAAGAAATTAAGAAACAATGTTAAAGCTGGAAATTATTTCGAACATACATTAAATCATGAACTCTGCACGCTTCCCGAGCGCTTCCTGTAACCGTTGCTGGTACTCCCGGTTAGAAATTTCAATGCATCCGAACCGGGCCAGGTGTTCGGTCCAAAACTGGGTGTCCCAAAGTTCAAATCCACCCTGCACCAGTGCTTTGTGGCAGTAATACAAAGCCACTTTCGATGCCTCTTTAGCCTCGTCCCGCTCAAACATCGATTCCCCAAAAAAGGCCGCACCCAGCGAAACACCATATTGTCCCCCGACCAGGTTCCCGTCGTGATCAAACACATCCACCGAATGGGCATGGCCCAGCTCATGGAGCCGGCAGTACGAGTCAATAATCTCATCTGAAATCCATGTCGATTGCCGGTCGGCGCAGCCCTCCATCACTTCGCGAAAAGCGGAGTCAATACGCACTTTGTAATGGTCGTTTCGAATTATACGCCGCACGTTTGATGACACCCTGAAATTATCCAGCGGTATAATTCCCCGGCGGCTGGCCGTGTACCACTTGGCATCGGTATCGTAACGGGAATCGGCCATCGGAAACACCCCGCGGGCGTAGCCCGAAAGCAATACGTCTGGTTCAATCATTCCGGTATTTGTTGATTTGAATACTGCAAGAAAGCTTTAAAAAACCTTCAACTCCTCGTTCTGAGTCGTTCTGAGGGAGTAGTACTCCCGTTTCGAAGGTCAATAAGGTCAGTGGTACCACCACACAATAGTAGGTTGTGCAAAGGTCCCTACTGCAAAATAGCCTGTTTCGGTTGCATCGCAAAGCCCCGCAAAGTAAGCACATAGTGTTAAAAACACCTGTCTTCGTATAACGCTGTGTTTTAACTACAGATAACCAAGGTGGTGTATGAAACGCACTTCAAATTAAATCTATTTATCCTTATTGTGGGTACGAAATACGCAATGGGGAATTTTTAATCGCACAATAAAACGGGACTATACTGTGAACGGAATCTGGTTGGCGACAGCAGCGCTGTTTATCTTCATTTTGGGGTATCGTTTTTACTCTAAATTCATAGCCGAAAAAATTTATCAGCTCGATCCCACGCTGACCACACCAGCCCATGAGCGTGAGGACGGAGTCGATTTTGTTCCAACGAACAAGTGGGTGGTACTGGGCCACCATTTTACATCCGTGGCGGGAGCTGCCCCGATCGTGGGACCCGCCATCGCCATTTACTGGGGCTGGCTTCCGGCAATTTTGTGGGTGGCGCTGGGTACCGTCTTTGCCGCGGGCGTCCACGATTTTGGGACACTCGTGCTCTCTGTCCGCCACAAAGGGCGCTCCATCGGCACGCTGGCAAGTGAGCTGATCGGCGAACGAGGGCGCATCCTGTTCCTGTTTATCATCCTCATACTTGTGCTTATGGTTAACGCGGTGTTTGCGTGGGTGATCTCCAACCTGTTTATCTCCTTTCCCGCCAGCGTGGTCTCCATTTTTCTGCAGATACCGCTGGCGGTGGGAATCGGGTATTATACCTACCAAAAAGAGCGCAATATGCTGATCCCCTCCATTATCGTGCTGGCAGTCATGTACTTCTCCGCCATCCTGGCAACCTACGTGCCCGCGCTTCAAATCGACCTGGTTCGCTATTTCGGCGGAGAAGAAGCTACGGTGCTATTCGGACTCAACGGCGTTTCGATGTCGTTCCTGGTCTGGATCGTCGTACTGATGATCTATGTATACATCGCATCGGTATTGCCGGTCTGGAAGCTGCTGCAGCCCCGCGATTTTATCAATGCCGAACAACTTATCCTGGGATTGGCGATCCTCTATCTGGGGCTTTTCTTCATCTCTCCCGACGTCACTGCCCCCTGGTCCAACCCGGCGACCGAGGATGTAAGCTGGTTCCCGCTGCTCTTTATCACCATCGCCTGCGGGGCGGTATCCGGCTTTCACGGGCTGGTCTCATCGGGCACTACCTCCAAGCAGCTCGACAAGGACACCGACGCCCGGTTTGTGGGATACCTGGGAGCGGTCGGGGAAGGTGCCCTGGCCGTTATTACAATTGTAGCCATAGCCACGTTCTTTAACTCCAGCGAGGGCTTCCACGCTACCTATTCCTCATTTTCCGCCGCCGGGGCCAACGGGCTCAACGCTTTTATCCAAGGCGCCGGGGAGCTGGCAACGGGACTCCTCATCCCCGCTGAAGCCGCACGGACCATCATTGCCGTGATTGTCATCAGTTTTGCAGCCACCACGCTCGACACTTCGGTGCGACTGATGCGGTATATTATTTCAGAGCTCGGGGAGGTCTACCAGGTAAAATCTCTCACTCGTATTCATGTGGCCACCTCTATTGCCGTACTCTCAAGCGCGGCCCTGGTACTGCTGCCGGAGGGGCCCCGCGGACTCGGTTCCGGAGGGTACTTGCTGTGGCCGCTCTTTGGGACCTCCAACCAGCTGTTGGCGGGCATCAGTTTCCTGTTAATCTCAATCTGGTTGAAAAACAAAGGGCGACCGGTAATCTATACGGTGGTGCCCATGATTTTCCTGCTGTTTATGACCCTCTGGGCGATGATTCAGCAGGTGGTCTTTGAATGGTCGGGGCTCGGCGAAGCGGACGCCAACATGTTACTATTTATCCTGGGGGCCGTTATCCTGGGATTTACCTTGTGGATCCTGCTGGAATCAGTGAGTTTGCTCATGAAAAAAGAGAAGCAAAAAACCTAGACAGAACGACCATCAAACCCGACATATAACGGCAGCGAAACATACACTGGACTTACATTGTAGATTCTGCGAGGTCCCTTTGCGAAAAATATTAGCTCAATGTACCTGACCCGGACATAACCTGAACCTTAGTCCCCCTCTTCATCCCCGTACAGCTCCGTCAGCCCATTAATCATCTCTTCGGAGATGCCGGCCGTCACAAAACCACCGTCATGGTACAGGTTCTGCATGGTCACCTTGCGGGTCAGGTCAGAAAACAGTGTCACGCAGTAGTCGGCGCATTCGTCCGCACTGGGGTTGCCCAGCGGTGCAATCTTATCGGCAAAGGTGTACATGGCGTCAAACCCCTTGATGCCGCCCCCCGCTGATGTTTTTGTGGGAGCCTGCGATATGGTATTGACCCGGATGCCGCGGTCGGCCAGCCGGCTGCCGTAATTGCGGGCAATGCTTTCCAGCAGCGCCTTGGCATCGTTCATGTCAGAATATTTCGAAAAAATGCGTTGCGCCCCGATGTAGGAAAGGGCCACTACGCTGGCCCCGTCATTCAGGATGCCGGCGTCGTTGGCATAACGCAAAATCTTGTGCAGGGAGATGGCGGAGATATCCAGCGTCTGCTGCATCCAGTGGTAATTAAGTTCTTTGTACTCCTGCTTTTTGCGGATATTGGGGGACATCCCGATAGCGTGAAGCATAAAATCGATGCCGCCATATTCCTCCTTGACATTCTCCATCAGCTCTTCAATCTCGTCCTCGTTTGTCACATCACACGGGTAGATGGAGGATCCGGTCTGCTCGGAAAGTTCATCCAGATCGCCAAACCGCAGGGCCACCGGGGCATTGCTCAGTGCAAACTCACCCCCTTCACGGCTGCAGGCTAATGCAATGCGCCACGCAATACTGCGCTCATCCAGCGCGCCGAAAATCAATCCCTTTTTGCCTTCCAGCAATCCATAACTTTTCTGTTCCGCCATATGCTTGTATCCTTATCTGATATCTTACCGTTTGTTTTTCGTGGTCGAAAATAACAAAAGAAATCGATCAAATCCCAAGATAAGGACGTTTGACACACCAACAGCCTGACAGGCAAGTTAAAGCCCTTTACCAATGAATCCCGTGCTTCCATCGTATTCCGGTGATCTACCTATGGCATTCTCTCATTCGGTACCGAAATCAGGCAACAATTAATTCTGTTGATAATAGCTTGCATTGTCCTTATTTTGCGGAACTTTGTACCGCGGCTTTGAGCGGGATTAACAATAAATTACTGTACTTACAGAACATCTTACATCTATTATGTTTGAAGATCTTTCGTCAAAACTGGATAAAGCGGTTCAGTCCATTAAGGGCGAAGCGAAGATTACCGATGTCAACATTGCAGAAACGGTACGGGAGATCCGTCGCGCGCTGCTCGATGCCGACGTAAACTATGAGGTGGCCCGGGAGTTTACCGACAAGGTAAAAGAGCGGGCGATGGGCGAAGATGTCTTGACTGCGGTGAATCCCGGTCAGCAGTTCACCAAGATTGTCCATGACGAACTGGTCGGCATACTCGGGCAGGATCGTGTGGATATCAGCGTTGCACACACCCCCCCGACCGTTATCCTGATCGCCGGCCTGCAGGGCTCTGGTAAAACCACATTTTCGGCCAAGCTGGCCCGTTACCTGAAGAGGGAGAACAACCGGAACCCGATCCTTGCGGCTGCGGATGTCTACCGTCCGGCAGCGATCGACCAGCTGAAAACACTGGCTGAACAGATTGACGTGCCGGTGTACTCCATCGGGCAAAAAGATGCCGTCCGCGTGGCCAGAGAGGCAGTATCGATGGCCAAAAGCCTGGCGCTGGATACCGTCATCATCGATACGGCGGGCCGCATGCACGTGGATGAAAAGATGATGGATGAGGTCGCTGAAATCAAAGCAGCGGTTGAACCCGATGAAACCCTCTTTATCGTCGACTCGATGACGGGCCAGGATGCGGTAAATACCGCCAAGGAATTCAATGAAACCATCAATTATGATGGCGTGGTGCTGACCAAGCTCGACGGTGACACCCGTGGCGGGGCGGCCCTTTCAATTAAAAATGTGGTTCAGAAACCGATCAAATTTGTGAGCACCGGCGAAACGCTGGATGCCCTCGCCCCGTTCTATCCCAACCGGATGGCGCAGCGAATTCTCGGCATGGGGGATGTGGTCTCTCTTGTGGAGAAGGCACAAAAAGAATTTGATGAGGAAGAAGCCCAGAAGCTGCAAAAAAAGATCAAGTCTGACGATTTTAACCTGGAGGATTTCCGGGAGCAGCTCAAGCAGATTCAAAATATGGGGAGCATCACGGACCTGGTGGGCATGATCCCCGGGGCCAGCCAGGCGTTGCAAGACGAAGAGTTGGACGAAGAGGCGTTCAAGCCGATAGAGGCGATCATCAACTCGATGACTCCCGAAGAACGGAGAAACCCCGACCTGCTGAACGCCAGCCGCCGAAGAAGAATCGCCAAAGGGTCGGGCACGAAAGTGCGGGATATTAACGACTTGATGAAACAGTTCAACCAGATGAAGAAAATGATGAAGAAATTCTCCGGCATGGGGTCTATCAGCAAGCTGATGGGCGGAATGAAAAACATGCCGTTTGGACGATAGGTGTGGATTGTTGAATTATTGAATTGTTGAGTGATTTTTTTGAATTCACATTCAGATTTAAAAACTGTGTTAACGGTGGTCTTTCTGTTCTGTAGCCGAACGGATTGACGACCTTGATTACTATTGCGCAAGATTCCGACGTAATCCTCATTAAACCGAATTATTAAACTAAAACACCACAGGAGTAACTCACATTGTTAAGAATAAGATTACAGCGAAGAGGCCGTAAAAAGCGTCCCATCTATCACGTTGTGGTAGCCGACAGCCGCGCACCCCGTGACGGACGTATTATAGAAGACCTGGGACGGTTTTATAACCTTTCCACATTAAACAAGTTGGAACTTGACAAGGATCGCGCAATTCACTGGCTTAAACAGGGAGCACAGCCCAGCGACACGGTTCGCTCCATCCTGAAAAAACAGGGCCTGATGTACAAGATGCACCTGATCCGCTGGGGCAAGTCGGAAGAGGAGATTGAGGCCGCCATGGAAGAATGGCGCGAACAGCGGGCCGAAAAAGAGGAGGAAAAAGAGCCCTCCAAAAAGGAAAAGCGGCGCGCCCTGCTCGAAGCCGAAGAAAAAGAGTACCAAAAACAGCTTCAGAAAAAGGCGGAAGAGGCAGCCAAAGAGAAGGCCAAACAGGAAGCCCTTGCCTCCGATGAAGACGAGGAGGAAGAAACCAAGGCGGAAGAAGCAGCTTCAGAAGAACAAAGTGAACCTGAAGAATCAGCCGAAACCGAAGAGATTGAAGCCGAAGCTGCTGAAGAAGCAGTAGAGGAGACTGAGGTTGAAGAACCCGAACCTGATGCAGAAGCAGAGGAAAAAGAAGAAGCTGCTGCAGAAGAGGAACCACAAGACGAGGTCGAAACATCCGATGTTGAAGAAGAGGATGACTCGGAAGAAGAGGTGGAGGAAGAAACAAAAGCGGAAGCCGAGACCGAGTCTGATGACACCCCTTCTGAGGATGATGATTCCGATGATGAAGAGGCCAAAGTTTCGACCGACATGCTGGCCCAGGAAGCGATTGATCACATTGAAAATACTCCGCTCGAAGAGCTGGAGGGTTTTGTCACTGAAGATGAAGATCGCGTAACCGTTCAGCGCGCCTGGGAAGAGAAACAGGAAGAAGGCTAATTCAAACGTGTGTACTAGCATCACAGGTATAGTGCATCAATGCCATGCTGGAACCTATTGAAAACCAGTACCTGTTGATTGGCCGCATAAACCGGTCTCATGGAGTCCACGGGGAGGTGCTAATCATCTCGGACGTGCCGGCTCCCACGCTTTTTGATGAAATCAACCTGGTACACCTCCAAAACAGCAGGGGGGATTTGATCCCCGCACGCATCGAATCGGCGCGGGCCGAGGAAAAGCAGAACCGGCTCTCGTTCTTTGTACAATTTGAACACGTCACCGATCGGAATGAAGCGGAACAGCTCAAAAATTCCGCGGTGTACGTAAATCGTGATGCGGCCGAACCGCTCATCGATTCATCCGAAGTGCCGGCAGATTACTCCGGCTTCCAGGTGTATGACGAAAAGGGTCAGCATCTCGGGCAGGTGGATCTGACGATCGACAATCCGGCGCACCCGATCCTGCAGGTTGCCACTACGGATGGCCGGCAGCTGCTTATTCCCTGTGTGGATGAATATATCCGCGCGTTTGATGAAGAGAATCAAAAAGTTGAATGCAAAAACCTGGATCAACTGGAGGGCTTGTAAACGATGATGCGAATTGATATCATATCGGCCGTTCCGCAGTTGCTGGAGAGTCCGCTGAACTACAGTATCGTCGGCAATGCCCGAGAAAACGGACAGGTGGAAATTCACCTGCACGATCTCCGTGACTATTCCGAGGATAAACACAATAAAGTGGATGATTATCCCTACGGTGGCGGTGCCGGAATGGTGCTTACCCCCCAGCCGATCTTCTCCTGCATAGAGAAGCTAAAAGGCGAGCGGAAATACGATGAGATCATCTTTACCTCTCCCGGCGGGGAACCCTTTAATCAACAGGCGGCCAACAAGCTTTCTATTCAACAGAATCTGATTCTGCTCTGCGGCCACTACAAGGGGGTTGACCAGCGCGTGCGCGATATGCTGGTCACAAGGGAGTTCAGCATTGGAGATTATGTGCTTTCCGGCGGCGAACTACCCGCGCTGGTGATTACAGATGCTGTCGTACGCCTGTTGCCGGGCGTGCTCGGTGATGCGGAGAGTGCATTAAACGACTCGTTCCAAAATGACGGGCTGCTGGAAGGCCCCGTGTACACGCGACCAGCGGAGTTCAAAGGACACAAAGTTCCGGGTGTTTTGCGCTCCGGAGACCATCAAAAAGTAAAAGAGTGGCGGTTTGAACAGTCACTTGAACGAACCAGGCAACGAAGACCTGACATTTACAAGAAATTCTTAAAAGAACACTAAGGACAGTACAATGGATAAGCTTAAACTTGTCGAACAAACATTAGTCAATGAAGATATTCCCGAATTTCAAGCGGGTGATACCGTAAACGTGCACTATCGTGTGCGCGAGGGAGAAAAAGAACGTATTCAGCAGTTTGAAGGCGTGGTTATCTCCCGCAGCGGCAGCGGACCCAATGCCACGTTCAACGTCCGTAAGATCTCTGTGGGAAACGTCGGTGTTGAACGCATCTTTCCCGTTCATTCCCCTTTCATCGCCAAAATTGAAGTAACACGTCGAGGCGATGTCCGGCGCTCCAAACTTTACTACCTGCGTGAGCGACGAGGCAAGGCGGCCCGAATTAAGGAGAAAGATCGCCGGGATAATGAATAAGTAAGTCCGTACCTGACGTTGCGGTTGAAGCCCGGTCCCTGCAATTCAAAGTGCAGTGCACTCTGTAAGAATGTGCTGCACTTTTTTATTTCTTGAGCTGAAAATAACCGCCTCGGGGGATGAGTTGTCGGTTATTAGGTATTGCTTTATTCAAATACCTAATAACCAGTCCACACATAACTAAACTACACTGCAGCTGCATCTGGACGGACGGCTCACGAATCTCACGGGCGGATTGAGAGGATTATGTATTTCGAGGAGAGTGGGGCGGGATGGAGACGCGGACCTTCAATCTTCCTGAATCTCTTATCTTAAGAGGAACTTTGGATATGCCTTTTCAGGGAATACTGAGCTGCCTTTATTCCAAGAGTAGAGACGGCGACATGTCGCGTCTCTACTACGAGCCTGCACAGGCTCCATCGGGTATCCCATTCACCGCCTATATCTTTGGGTTCCTTTTGGCTCAAGCTAAAAGGAACAGCTCTTCTTCGAAAAATAGCTGCTTTTTCCGTTGAGGCTTCTTCACCCTTCCTGCCTGTTCATCTTTTATACGGTAAAAAAATGAATCCTTCAAGCTATCACCAACTGTGGGAAAAAAGATCGGCCTTTTGAAAGACAGGAATCAGGCCGATAAAGGCAGCGCTTATCTTTTCGTGGCCTCGTACACCACCATCGGGGGCACATTCAGGAACTCCATCTCAGTGCTGACATTGCCGTTGCCGAAGACTTCACGCAGCGGATCTTTCAGGTGCCCGGACGTTTGATAGGCCAGAAATTTACCGCCCTGCTTGAGCATTTCCTTGGTCTGAAGCAATATTGAAGACTTTGTTTCAGGCTCCAGGAAAGAGAAGGGAATGCCCGAAATTACGTAATCCACTGCATTCAGGTACCGACTCCCGAGCAGTGACTTCACATGTTCCACACTTTCGTTAAACACCTCTACGCGGGGATCTGAAATTTCCTGCAGCTTTTCATAAAATGCTTCATTGGTCTCAAACAGGATCAGCCTGGAATCCGTCGTAAGATGCTTCAGCAGGTAATCCGCAAAAACGCCGGTCCCCGTCCCATATTCCAGAATCACATTATCCTTTTCAAAATCGATCGGCCCGCACACCCGCCGTATCAACAGTTTTGAAGAGGGAGTTACGGATGCTACATCTTTGTCTTTTATGAAGCTCTTCAGGTAAGTAATTGTGCTTTTCAAAATATCCAATGTTTTTTCAGTTAGTCGTTACCGGACGTTCAGGTCGAAATAATCGATAACTTAATAACAGTTCGCTATAATTCTTGTTCCAGTTGTTCAATTTGATCCCGAATTCGTGCGGCCTCCTCGAACTCCATGTTCTTCGCCGCAGTGTACATGGAATCACGTAGATATTCGAGAAAATTCTCCTTGTTTTCAAATGTAACCTCTTTCATGGCGGGGTTCGCTTTATACTTTATACCGTCCTCAGCCACTTTAACGACCTCCAGGGCCTCCTCTTCCTCCTCCGATTTCTCATCGAGGTCAAATGACTGTGCGGAGATAAGTGCGGGATCCACCAGCGGCTTGAGCTCTTTTTCAATGGTTGTCGGCGTAATGCCGTGCTCCTCGTTGTACTCTTTCTGAATTTTCCGGCGCCGTTCCGTTTCATCGATTACGGTCTTCATGCTGTCCGTAATCTTGTTGGCATAGAGAATCGCTTTCCCCTCCACATTCCGTGCAGCACGACCCACAATCTGGAAGAGCGAAGTTTCGGAACGCAGGAAGCCCTCCTTGTCGGCATCGAGAATGGCCACGAGGCTCAATTCCGGGATGTCGATCCCCTCCCGAAGCAGGTTAATCCCCACCAGCACGTTGAAGTCTCCGCGCCGAAATTTGTAGAGAATTTCAACCCGCTCCAGCGCATTCAGCTCGCTGTGCATATAAGCGGCGGAAATCCCGATGTTTTTGAGATATTCGCTCAACTCTTCACTCAGTCGCTTCGTCAACGTAATACAGAGTACGCGATCGTTCTTTTTGACACGCTCGCGTATCTCGTCAATCAGGTCGTCAATCTGGTTGTCGACGGGACGAACCTCAATTTCGGGTTCCATCAGTCCTGTGGGCCGTACGATCTGCTCAACCACGACGCCGCCGCTTTTCTCCAGCTCGTAATCGCTGGGGGTTGCACTCACAAAGATACACTGGTTGACGAGCGATTCCCACTCCTCAAATGTCAGCGGACGGTTATCCATCGCGGAGGGGAGCCGAAATCCGTGTTCCACCAGCTCCAGTTTCCGGGAACGGTCTCCTCCGTACATGGCGGAAATCTGCGGCACCGTCTGGTGACTTTCATCCACAACCAGCAAAAAATCGTCCGGGAAATAGTCAAACAGGCAGTAGGGACGTTCGCCGGGCTTCCGGTTGCTGAGATAGCGTGAATAATTCTCGATACCGGAGCAGTAGCCGATCTCCTGCATCATCTCGATGTCAAAAAGTGTGCGCTGCTGCAGCCGCTTGGCCTCCAGGAATCGCTGCTCATCTTTCAGCACCTCGACGCGCCAGTGCATCTCCTCCCGAATCTGCTGGATCGCCTGCTCCAGCCGGTCCTGGGTTGTCACATAGTGGGAGGCGGGATAAATCCTGAACTCCTCGACGGCCTCCAGAACGTCTCCCGTATCCACGTCGAATATCTCCAGTTTTTCGATCTCGTCACCCCAGAACTGGATTCGCAGTCCATCCTCGGCATACGCCGGGTACAGATCCACCACATCTCCGCGCACGCGAAAAGTACCGCGCCCAAAATCGTGATCTTTGCGGGTATAGTGAAGGTCGACCAGGTCATACAGCAATTTATTGCGTGGAATCTCCATCCCCTGCTCAAGATTGATAATCAGCTTGGCATATTCCGAGGGAGAGCCGATCCCGTAAATACAGCTGACCGAGGAGACGATGATCACATCGCGCCGACCCGAAAGCAGCGAGCTGGTAGCCCGGAGGCGCAGTCGCTGAATCTCATCATTGATCGAAAGATCTTTTTCAATATATTTGTCCTGCGACGACAGGTAGGCCTCTGGCTGGTAATAGTCGTAATAGGAGATAAAAAACTCTACCCGGTTGTCCGGGAAAAAATCGCTGAGCTCGCGGTACAGCTGCGCAGCCAGCGTCTTGTTATGGCTCATCACCAGGGTGGGACGCTCAACCTGGTTGATGACATCGGCCACGGTTCGTGTTTTGCCGGAACCGGTAATTCCAAGTAATGTTTGATATTGATCGCCCCGCTCAAGACCTTCCACCAGTTCTTCAATGGCTTGAGGCTGATCTCCGGCAGGCGGAAACGGGGATTGTAAATTAAAATGGGACATGTATGCGACTTATGCTTCTACTTTATTCAACCGGGTTATTGTTTACCGTTGCAAAAAAGTTGCGATCTCTTCCATTACGATGTGGTACGATGGTCGGGCAACCTCCGCTCATCAACCAAATAACAAACAAGGGCTCTATACAAGTAAGATCGGAGATATAACGTTCAGTGAATACTGCCAATACCTGTATATTTCTGGTTCTTTTTCCGAATCAGGATAAAAACAAAAATTGGTGCTTATCATTCTCCAAAAATCACATATTTTTAGACCAATTGACAGTAAAATTTAAGACATCCTCCAAATCGCTTGTTAGCGACTGGACGGTGGAAACCCATAATGTTTAACATGACTCCAGAAGAACAACAGCTAACTCCCCAGCGGGAACGTATTGACGAGATCGACCAGCGAATTCTAGACCTGCTGGCCGAGCGAACACAGATCGTAAATACCGTGCTGGATAAGAAAATACAAAACCAGCTGCCTATTTTTGTAGCGCACAGGGAAGATGCCAAAACCGAATCATTTCGCGAACAAGCCGAACAACGGGGTCTGGATGCCGACTGGGCGGAGGATTTCCTGCGGATGATCATGTCCTCATCGCGGGCCAGCCAGTCTACCCGGGAATTCCCGCGTGCAACCGAGCATCCGAAGCACATACTGCTGGTCGGGGCTGAAGGCGGCATGGGGCGCTTGTACGCCCGAATCATGGAACAGACCGGCCACCACGTCTACAAAATCGACAAGAACAACTGGCATGAACTCGAGGCGATGGCCCCCAAGCTGGACATGGCGATCGTCACCGTACCGATCAATGTAACCGACGATGTGATTCGCCGGCTGGCCCCCAAACTGAAGCCGGACACGATCCTGGCAGATTTTACCAGTAACAAATCTGATCCCATGAAGGTGATGGTGGAGAGCCACGAAGGTCCGGTGCTGGGCCTCCACCCGATGCACGGACCCGATGTGCACAACCTTTCAAAACAGCTCATGGTTTTCTGCCCCGCCCGCGATCCCGAGCAGTCAAGCTGGTTCCGTAAGCAGTGCGAACTCTGGGGCATGCAGATTATTGAGGCCGACCCGGAGAAACACGATCACGTAATGCACCTGGTACAGGGCCTGCGACACTTTGTAGCCCTGCTCCACGGCTCCTTCATGAAGAGCTACGACCTGAAGCCGCAGGATATCCTGGACTACTCCAGCCCGATCTACCGCGCGGAGCTGATGATGACCGGACGTATTTTTGCCCAGAGCGCCGAGCTGTATGCCGATATCGTATTTGCCAATAAAGAACGCAGAGAACTCCTGCTCTCGTTTTTTGAGCATCACAAAAAACTGGTGGAAATGGTGGAAAAAGACGACAAACAGGGATTCATAAAAGAGTTTGAAGCGGTGACCGACTTTTTTGGCAGCTTTGCCACGCAGGCCCTGGAAGAGAGCAGCTACCTTATTAACCGGCTGGCCGACCGATTCGCGTAGTCGGTTCAACGGGAGGTTTTTCCTGGGTGAGCCGTTACTCAAAATCAAAACTCACGGCAATCTCCGTTCCCTCAACGTCAGGAACAGAACGGACCTCGAGATCCCCTTCCAGCTGTTGCGTGAGCGTATTCACAAGGGTCATACCAAGTGAATGCTGTTTTTGAATATCAAAATCCGGACCAATCCCCACCCCGTTGTCGACAACCTTCATTTGCACCCGGCCGCTGTGTTCGCCGATGTGGATCCAAACGGTTCCCCCGTCGCGGCCTTTAAAGGCGTGCTTGAATACATTCGACACCAGTTCATTCAGGATAAGGGCGGAAGGGATCGCCTGGTTGATATTCAACTGCACGGAATCCATCTCAAACTTGACACTCACATTCTGTCCCTCGGAGTGGTAGGTATTCTCAATCGTCTGGATCAGCTCTTTCACATAGCGGTCAAATCCTATACCGGAAAGAGCTTCTGACTGGTAGAGCTTTTGATGAATCATCGCCATCGACTGTATCCGCATTTGGCTCTCCCGGAGGGTGGCAAGGGTAGCCTCATCATCCGTATTCATCGCCTGCAGTTCCAGCAGCCCTGAAATGACGGCCAGGTTATTTTTAACCCGGTGATGGATCTCCTGCAATAGTACTTTCTTTTCGGTGAGCGACTCTTTTATGACCTCCTCCTGGTGCTTGCGCTCAGTAATATCATGCAGCACCGTCTGTATTGCGTCTTCTCTCCTGAAAGTAATCGGGATGGAATGGGTCTCCACAACACGTTCTTCGCCGTCAAGACGCACCATCACCAGTTCCCCCGCATCGATTCGGCAGTTGTTTTCCAGGCGCTCTTTCCGCTGCTCAAACAGATCACGATAGTCAGGATGGCAAAATGTAACCAGTTTCTTGCCGATGAGCTCTTCGATCTCCGAGGCCCCGTACAGCTGTAGACCGGCCCTGTTGATAAACTTGATTTTCCCGTCCTGAATAATCTGTACCGGTTGCGGATTTTCTTCAACCAGGCGCTGCCAGCGTTCTTCGCTTTCCTGGAGCCTGCGTTGTGCTTCTTTCTCCCGCGTTATATCCTGGGCGATGCCAAATACACCAACTATCTCCCCATCAACATAGATCGGCAGGTTGGTAATCTTGAGATCAAGCTTTTGCCCACCTTTGTCAGTAACCTGCACCTCAAATGTCTGTGGAGTTCCCCGGGTAGCCTCCCGGAACTTCCTGGCAGCGCGGTCGCGATCGCGGGCGACAACAAGCGGCTTAAAACCGATCTCCTGCAGTTCACCGGCCGTATACCCGGTCAACTCAACCAGCGCCCGGTTTGCCCTTACAATGTTACCCTGCAGGTCAAACGAAAAGACCGCGTAGGGATTCCGCTCAAACAGTGATTTAAACCGCTGCTTGCTTCTTTCCAGCTCTCTGAAAGTGTCTTTGCGCCCCGTGATATCTTCCAGTACCCCAAACACGCCTTGTACCTCACCATCCACGAACATCGGGAACTTGGTAACCCTGATTTCCCGCCGCTCTCCTCCGTTGACCACGACCCGGATTTCATCCTGGCTCGGCTTCCCGGAAACGGCCTTCTCAAACTGACGGCGGTTGTCGCTCAGATCTTCTTCAACGATCAGCGACTGAAAGTTCATCGACCGCAGCTCACTACGGCTGTAGCCCGTAAATTCGAGCATGCGCTTGTTAAAACCGCGGAAATTGCCTTCCAGGTCGAAATAGTACGCCGGCTGGGGGTTATGCCGGAAAAGCGAGCTGAACCGTTGTTCCACCTCTTCGAGTCTCTTCTCAGTACTTTTCCCTCCCGTGAGCTCCCGGATAAAACAGAACAGGTACTCGGGCATCCCCTCCTCATCACGAATTAACGCGCCGCTCAGGTAGATCGATACCGGCCGGCCAGACTTAGCGATCATTCGTTTTTCCAGGTCGAACTCCCGCTTCTTCCCCTTCCTCAATTCATCAAGTGCCTGTATTATTTCTTTCTTGTCGTCGGGATGGAAAAGATCAGCCAACACGCGGTCCTGAAGTTCCCGGCTTGAATATCCCAGCCGATTACCCAATGCAATCGGATTCGCCCTCCACGTTCCATCAAGGTTAATGCTGCATTTTAATACGAGTCGTTCTTTTGTTGCATACCCTAAAGCCATATTCTTTATATCAACTACTGTGTTTGTCAGGATTACCCTCTCTGCTCTTGGTTGTCATGCCCCGGACCTGCCAGGAGATCGAACCTCAAGATCCTCCGCAGGATCAGCGGCTGCCTCTTTTGTGTTCACGGACCGGGTTTCGGGATACCTGAAAAGCTGTACCCAAAAATACTTCGAATAGATTCAACCGGTAAACATATTTATTTAACTGATTTACCCATATCCGTATTCGCCCCATGTCGATTACGAACTAAAAACCAACGCTGAAACATAACCTTTTACCACTTTCTTTCACAATAGACAACGCTGCTTCCCGGCCTGTAACCCATCAGTTCGAGATCTGGGTATCCAGGAATGCCCGGAACTCGGCCGTATTATAATTGGCCATACCCCGCTTTTTGACCAAAATTCTGCCCTCTTTTCCGATAACAAATGTGGTGGGAAGTATTGTACTCTGCAGGCTTTTGGGTCGTGGACCCGCAAGCTGATATACCGGGAGGGTAAAATCCTTCCTTTCCAGGAAATCATCCGCCTTGCTCTTCTCCTCATCCATCGATACCATGACAAACTTGACCTGCTCGTTGTCGCGGTATTGCTCATACAAAGCCTGGATGTTGGGCATCTCCGCAATGCAGGGTGGACACCACGTTGCCCAGTAGTTTAGAAAAATTACCTTTCCCCTGAACTCAGCCAGGCTGACCGGCTCTCCCTCAAATGAAATAAGCTGCATATCATATGATGCCGCTTCCCGTTCCGATACGGGCACTTCAGTTTCCGGCTGAATCAGCCCGGTCCAGAGCACCGCCTGCTGCAGCCGGCCGAGTACCTCGGTATGCAGCCCCGTTGCGTACAGAACCGCGCCCACCAGCAGGATAACTCCCCACTCTGCCAGGTCACGTTTACCAAACCACCTGGAGTCTCCGGCTTTCTGTTTCGTTTCGCTGTTTTTCTGATTCATTCCTGCATCAATTTCTGTTAGGGGCCTTTGCAGAACCTGCCATTTTGTTGGGAGATAGTTGTACTACCGACCTTGGTGACCTTTTAACGGGAGTACAACTCCCTCAAAACGAGGAATTAAGGGTTTTGCAAAAGCCCTCTGTTAGTGGAACGTTGCAAGGAGTCAACGTTCTTTAGTTTTCGGCGGATATGACTTCGCAGCCCGCTCGTTCCGGATGATCCTGAACATATGTTCCCCGCTCCAGGTTCCGTATCAACCACAAGATAAGAATATCACCCGAGGCCGTAATCGACAGCAGGTACCCAAACAGCGTAAACCAGGCGTGCCCGGTTGTCAATCCTGCAAGAAAGGGAACCACGCCCAGCAGTAGCCCGGGCATGGCCGCTCCCCAGCGGTAGGCATTGACCTCCAGCGGTTCCCTGCAGTGGGCATACGGGGCGAGGGCGGAAAAGTTGACACCGAATTTAATTGAGCTCCACGACTTGTTGCCAACGCAAATCCATGTCAACCCGTGAAGCAGTTCATGGGCCACAATGCCCATCAGCATCAGGAACACAAAAAACAGCGGATCTTCATATAAAATGATCAGGTCACTCCCTGTTTTTTCCAGTCCCCACAGCGCGCCATATGGAACCAGGAGCAACAGGCTCAGCGGAATGAAAAGCAGGAAACTGACAAAGTTTGCCTTCAACATCGATACCGAGTACTCGTCGTTACTCATCACCTGCCGCAGCTTCCGATTCCTCTTCAGACTGCCGTTGGGCAAGCTCGCGGTCAAGATCCAACAAGGCCGCCGGTTGACCTTCAATCATTTTCAGGCGCTCAAAAATTTCGCCGGTGACATCCTCTTCCTCCACCTGCTCATCAATGAACCAGTGCAGCAACGACTTCAGCGGGTAATCCTCTTCGTCCTGGGCAAGTGTATACAGCTTGTGAATACGCTTCGTAATGTATTGTTCGTGGTTCAGTGCCCGCTCGAAAACCTCCTGCGCCGAACTTACATCCACCTCCGGGGCTTCCAGCGTTTTAAGCCGGACCTCACCACCGCGCTGCAGCAGGTGATTATACAGCCGCATGGCGTGATTAATCTCCTCCTGCCACTGCAGTTTCATCCAATGGGCAAACCCGTTCAGATTCTTGGATTCGAACCAGGCTGAAAATCCCAGGTAAAGATATGCCGATTGAAATTCAGCCCGAATCTGGTCATTGACTTCCTCTTCTATCTGTTTTTTAATCATCACAAACTCCATTATTTGTTATTTGAGTGTAGATCCTTTTGCCGCCCACCAGGGATGCACCTCTACCACCAGCCGACCCGCTTTTACCGCCGGATCCTGCTCTGCCAGCGATCGGGCCTGCTCCAGTGTAGCGGTATTATATATTACAATTCCACGAATATCACCGTCATCTCCCAAGGGCCCGGTAATGCTGGTATGGCCTTCCCGGTATACTTTGGAAAGATAATCCAGGTGTTGCTGCTGAATCTCTTCAGCTTCCTCCTTTGATTGACTTCTTTCGGGACCCGATTTGAGAAATACTATAAAATATTTCTGCATCGTCACGGTTGAATCCTCCCACTGCATCTGGAAGGTTTCCGGTTCCGGCGAAGATTCTTCCGCGGGAACCGCATCCTGTGCCCATCCGGGAAGGGCCATACTGGCCAATAAAAGTAACAATGCTACAGGCTTCATTTTCTGTGCCTTCTATATTTTTAGTTGACGTCAGCTTGGGTTAAGAAATAGCGAATTCGAAACAACGTTCATACTTTATAAAAAAATATTTCGACTTCACGGAAATGCCGGTATTGGCAAAACAACAGTTTGACAAAACCCTCCTTAAAATCTAAGATTATTTTAGCAGTCTTCAATTATTGATTTATTGAGGCCCTCTGATAACTGCTGCCCAGTTAATTCCCGTTTTCAGCAGCAGATCGATTCTTACCTCCTGAAAACCCAGGAAACCTATAGGATTTAGCTCAATCTGATACATAAACGTCAGATTTTGCAAGAATTTCGAGACAGGTACTGAATCCACTCCCGCTGCTGCTGAAGCCGTTCCCGGTAACGCGATGAGAGCTTTTGGGCGTTCAACTTCCGGATCCACCTTTCCGCCAGCGCCATGTTCCCGGTATATCCCAGGTGGTGTATCATCGAAAGGTACGTGCTAAAATAATCCATATCGACCGGCAGTGCCGCAAGGCGGGCCGCATAAAACCGAAGCAGATCCCTCTCCTCCTCCGCTGTCTGCAGTAAATTTTCCACCGTTCTCATCTTCAACCTGTAATAGGCCCGGTCAAACCGAGTGCTGTCCAACAGGGACTCGCTAAAACGCAGCTGCAGATCATATTGCCATTGCAGCGAGTCCATGCGTACGACAAACGCTTCCTCAAAAGTGGTATCCGATTGCTGAGTTGCCAGCTCCATCGCCCGGTTCAAGTGCTGCCGGGCCTGCTCTCCCCGCCCCGCCAACTGGCAGGCATCGGCCGTTAACAGTTGCACCTCAATGCGACACGGATCCAGATCAGCTTCCCGAATGACCGGTTCCGGTGTACCGGCCTTCAGGTTCCAGACCATCCAGAGGAGGTCAGAGGAATATCGGGTCGTATCAATCCGCCTCAATTCCGTAAGCGCCCCGAGTGCAACTGCGGTATCACCACGGGTCTGGCTCAGTAAAAACCGGTCAAAAAGCTCCGCGGCACGAGATACTTTGTGCGGGCACGGTTGCTCAAACACGGAAGGGCGGCCAAACATGTCGCTGGCCCGGCGCCGGTCACTGCTGTCAATACGGACCGAATCGAGCCTGTGGTGCCAGCCGGCCACCAGATCTGCAAACGGCCTTTCGTACCCGTGTTCTACATCTCCGCATTTGTAGGCATTTACAAAATGCTGCGGTGGGTAGGTCTCGATAAGATAGCGCACAAATGAACCGGCGGTCGTATAGCTTACCGGCGACCTGCTGGTATAAAAGCCCCAGTAGGAAAGCGACGACTCCATCTGCTCTGCATTCGGATACGGCCCGCCTGCGGCTACCAGCTGGTCGATCGTGGAGCGCGGGGAGCGATCAGGCGCAAGTGCAACCGCAATCCCCTCCGTCAACCCGATATTGGGAACCAGGCCCGGCCACTCCAGCAGCGCGGTTACCGCGTGGACTATTTCATGTTTGAGCGTCCCCTCCACCTGTCCCCTGGCAATATGTACCTGTGGAATGCGCTGCCATACCGTTACATAACTGGTGTACTTGGCGCCAACGAGCTGTTTCTTTTGCCACGGGTCCGCGTAGAGATAGAGTTCAATGGGATTTGCCGAATCAGGCTGTTCTATCTCGAGCGCCTTTTGAACCTGGCTGACATAAAACTCCGTTTCCATTCCCAAACGATCAATCTCGGAGGGGGAAAACGCCTTTTCATCATAATAGAGCCGGGCATGCTCCGTCTCAAGGACGCCGCCAAGCTGCTGTTGCAGATACTCCCGGGGAGTAACGATACCCATCTGTTCCAGTTGCGTATATCCCAACACCAGCCCTAGAGTAGCCAGCCCGACGATCCACTTGTAGAATCGATCTTTGTGGAGCACAGGAATCAGCCAGACAAGCAGAACCCAGCACAAAGTAAGGAATCGAAATCCAACGAGTGAGAGCGGGAAGTGGACCGCTTCATCATAAATCGGGCCAGGCCAGTATCCCCAGACATGATTAAAAAAATAGAGTTGAGGCAATGTGAAAAATTCGTAGAGCAATCCACCTGCAGCGATTAAAGAGAGTGTACCTAGAGTCAGGAATCTGGGGAACGGTACCTTAAACAGTCGGAACAGCCGGCCGGTTCCATATCCAAGGAAAACGCTGGGTGCCGGCAGAAAAAGCCAAAATCCCAGCCCGTGAACCGTATAGCACCCGGTGACCACCGCATAGAATAAAAGCGGAAGCCCCAAAAGATAAAGAGCCGCCAAAATTTCCATCACACACCTGAGATCCGGCTTGCTCCGCCCGGTTTCGCTTCCCGAAATGCCTCCCCAAAACGCTCCGGTGGCAGCGGCGATAATCGCAGATTCGATATGAAAATCGCTCACCAGCGGTATAAAAAGGAGACCCATTCCCGCTAAAACGGGGGCTAAATATCGAAACCTTGTGATCATTCATTTAAGATGTTGGTGGACAACTCTGCTTTACCGGTGTTCAGGATTTAAAGATCGTACTCAATACAAACCAGATATTTTCCTTTCGTTCGGTCAGCCGCCGTTTAAAATACGGCAACCACATGGTGCCGTACGGCACATATATACGCGTGTTGTATCCCTGTGCCGCCAGTCGTTCCATCGTTTCCTGTCGCAGCCCGTACAACATCTGAACTTCGAAACGCGCCTTGTCGATCTTTTGGTCTTCGGTGTAATCCAGCAGCCACTCTATCAACTGGTCATCATGAGTGGCCATACGCGGGCAGGGCGTGCTATCCAGCAGTTTGGCGGCATATTCTTTGAACGCCTCCCGTATGGCCGGCATCTCCTGCAGGGCTACCTTCGCCGGTTCCTTGTATGCTCCCTTGCAGAGGCGAATGTCAGCCCCCATCGCGGACAGCTCGTCAATATCCTGTTTTGAGCGGTGCAGGTACGCCTGGATAACAATCCCCACATGGCTGCCGTAGTTGCCAAATGCTTCCCTGAAAATATCGATAGTGGCCTGCGTATAGTCGGAGCCCTCCATATCTATGCGCACAAACTGGTCGCGTTTCCGGGCCACATCCAGCAAGCGGAACAAATTATCACGGCAAAATTCCGGGCCAATGTCGAGTCCCAGCATGGTAAGTTTAATCGAAATCGTGCTGTCCAGACCCGCCTCCTCTATTCCATGAATCAGGCTGATATAACCGTCCGTCGCCTCACGAGCCATCGTGCGACTTGTTACATTTTCGCCCAGCATGTCGAGGGTTACGCTGATCCCCTTTTGGTTCAGGTTTTGAACTTTGGGAATCGCCTGGTCCAGGGTCTCTCCTGCTACAAATCGACTGGCAAGAAAAAAAGGTAACTTCATTTAGCTGACTATTCTCTTTGACTTTGAAACGTATAGAAAATAAGCATCCGGACTACAAAATGTAGCTGGATTCCCCTGTATCCAGGAAGAATAAGAGTTATGGAAAAATAACCCTGCCAAACCGTTCTTCAGCATTCTTCCAAAGTAATTTCGAATCCTTTTCTGAAACATTCTAACAGGCGATTTCGTAACAAGTTCGTGTTTTAAAATCATAACCTACCGGAGAAAATGATGACTGCTCGTAATATTTATATCGCCAAAGTGCTGATTGCAATGGGCCTTTCGCTGCTGATAACGCTTCTGTTGATTATTCCAGCGTCAGCCAAAACCCTGAAAACGGGTCTCGATGATCCCTATCGAATTGAGGAGTTCAATATAAATGCGCCCGGGGAGCTGGAGGTTCGAACCTCGGGAGGACATATCACGGTGGAGGCCTCGGAAACCGACCTGGTTCGTGTTGAAATGTATGTCCGGCGCGGGGGACGGGAACTGAGTCCATCAGACACAGATCTTGACGATTTTGATATCAATATTTCGCAGTCGGGGAGCACAGTAAAAGCTATTGCGGAGAAGGAGAGCAAATTTTGGAACTGGGGGCGAAATAATCTTTCAATCTCCTTTGTGGTATATACTCCCCGGGAGATGCAAACCCGTCTCCGTACCAGCGGGGGACATATTTCTGTGTCCGGTATTGAGGGTAACCAACGGCTCTCGACCAGCGGAGGACACCTGGAGATGACCAACATGAGAGGCATAGTTGAGGCACGGACTTCAGGCGGACATATCGAAATCCGGGACTTTGCCGGCCAGATGGATGCCCGCACCAGTGGCGGACATATTGAGGCGGAGCAGGCCGAAGGCAGCATCAATTTACGAACCAGCGGGGGGCATATTGCTCTGAAACAGATAGCCGGCAGCATAGAAGCCCGGACCAGCGGCGGCAATATTGAGGCTGAACTGACAGGCGTTGACGAGGGGGTAACCCTCAATACCAGCGGTGGACACATCAATATCAGCGTGCCAGATGGCATCGCCCTCAATATCGATCTCAAAGGGAGCAGAGTCAGTACCAGGCTCAATAACTTTACCGGCGAAGTTGAACGGGACGAGGTGTCTGGCTCATTAAACGGGGGCGGACCAACACTTTCGGCGCGGACTTCCGGAGGCAGGGTACGCATTTCCTACAATTAGTTCCCGGTCAGCTGGGAGTCTGGATTTTCACCAAGAAATTTATTCTTCAGCAAGGAAAAGGGCCGCGCAGACGTACCGTTGTACGTTGAGCAAGTAGATTTTCCCTTTAACGCATTTAACGCAGCTGAAGGGCAGATCTCGCAGCGCTTTACACCCTGTCAAATAAAAAGGTCGACAAAATATGAGGCTAGATACGGCCTGCCATCAGGGTACATGACTTTTGCATACATTATCGTGAGAAATGCAGCCTAGGTCATAGATGTTGGGTCAAACAGAAATTTATTTATTATAAATTCATACAATAAACGTATACTTTACTTCTGTAATAAGAGAAAGAAACTGTTCATTCCGGACAGGTAATCGTTATAATCCGAAATAATAAAAATCAGAGTTATGAAACTCACACACATATTTACGTTTATTGCATTCATCGCACTGGTAGGTGCGTGTGGAGGTGGAGAATCCAGCGATCAACAACAAGCTACCCAGGAAGAGAGCACCAGCGACGTACGAACCATTGAAATCATTGGTATCGATGCCATGAAATTTGCCGTTGAGAGTGATGCCGAGGGCATTTCCGTAGTCGATGACCTGGGATCAAGTGATGAACTCGTGCGTCTTGAAACGATCTCGGCACAACCCGGAGAAGAGATTAGAATTGAACTGACAACCCGCAGCCAGTTGCCCGCTACAGCCATGGCTCACAACTGGGTACTGCTCTACCTGGATTCGGATACCAAAGCGTTTATAAACGCGGCTGTTCAGGCCAAAGAAAATGATTATATCCCCCAGGATATGACGGATCAAATTATTGCAGAAACTGAACTTGCCGGTGGTGGAGAGACCGTGAGCGTCACTTTTACCGTACCTGAAACCCCGGGGGAATATGAATATGTCTGCAGCTTTCCCGGACACTATTCTGCCGGCATGAGAGGAACACTGGTGGTCGAATAGTAAGCTGAAAATTTCAGTTTTCAATTATATTATACAAAAGCCCGGTAATACTTCTTACCGGGCCTTTTTTTAAATTGACTGAATTCAATTGCTATTTGACTTTCAAGTAAACAGGTTGCCGGGTTTCTACCGCTTTTTCAGAAGCCCTTTGGATGTCGTCAATAAAATTGCTTTCAGAACGGGATAACACGGTAAACCCATTGGTTCCCTTCTCTTCCAGGTCCAGGACAGCTGATCCCGCGGCGCAGGTCACCTTAATATGCATCGGGGTATAAATTCCCAATGTCAGGTTTCCCACAAGCATATTGACAAAACTCAACCGGGTTTCTACCATGGCAACTCCGTTGCTGCACTCCTCGGCCGCCTCAACGGTTTTGGGAGGTACCAGCCCAAAGATCCAGGAGGAGGCAAAACTTTGCTCATAAACCCGGGCGGAAGGTTCCAGATCCGTTGTTACCTTGGCGTGATAACATCCGGAAACGGTCAACACCAGGCACGCCAGCACTACTTTTTTTATTAAGGTCATATCCACTCCATATTTAGTTATTTTTTGTCTTTCAGCTTTTTCACTCAAACCGAATAGCGATACTATATTCGCACATAAATAAATAAAAAACAATATGTTAGGACACGTTTACCGGTTGAAAGTGTTCCTATTTTCTAGTTTCGGAGGACCAATCTCCCTAAATCCCTCTTCTCTAGAGGGACTTTCGGTGGTCATGCCACTGAAAGCAGAAAAATTGCATGTACTTTGCTATGGGAGTTCCTCCCTGGAGAAGGAGGACAGGAGGAGTGATTCTGTATTAACGAAATAGGTGGCTTAAAACAAATTGTTAACCGGTATACGCGTTATCTTAAAATAGATTCTACTAATTTTGCCTGTATTTCTTACATAGGAATTGGCCCCGCCTGCCGCGTTGTTCTCTTCTCCTACTGAAAGAACAGTTCCTGGTGAGGAAATAGGGATTAAGGAGGAATAATAATATACTGGTAGTCCAAACGGTCGTAAATAGAGAGCAATTTGGGAATTTCACCAACCGGGACTGTAAGTGGCACGTTTGGCAACATCGCCGGGCAAGATGGAGTGTGTTGATACCAGGTTACAGCATTTCCTGGAAACGCTCGTAGGCTGCCTTCTGCAATTGATCGCGGTGATCGGGATGAGCAATTTCAATCAGGGCCTTTGCCCGCTGACTCATATTTTTTCCATATAGATTGGCCACGCCGTACTCTGTGACAACATAGTGAACGTGAGCCCGTGTTGTTACCACGCCCGCCCCCTGCTTCAGGTACGGCACAATTCGTGATATACCCTTGCTCGTGGTTGAGGGTAGAGCAATAATCGGCTTTCCTCCGTCGCTGAGGGAGGCCCCGCGTATAAAGTCCATCTGTCCGCCAACTCCGGAATAATGGTACGTCCCGATCGAATCGGCGCAAACCTGTCCTGTGAGATCCACTTCCACCGCACTGTTGATCGCCGTGACCTTCGGGTTTTTGCGGATAACGGCCGTATCATTTGTATAGGCCACATCAAGCATTGCCACCTGGGGATTGTCATCCACAAAATCATACAGTTTCTGGGATCCCATCAAAAAAGTGGACACAATCTTGCCGGGATGACGCTTCTTTTTTTTGTTGTTGATAACCCCGCTCTTTACAAGGTCGATAATACCGTCTGAAAACATTTCGGTGTGGATCCCGAGATCCCTGTGATTTTTTAGCGCTTTCAGCACCGCGTTGGGAATTCCGCCGATTCCCATTTGAAGTGTTGCCCCGTCTTCAACCAGCTCGGCGCAGTAGTTCCCGATCTTTTGTTCAATCTCACCGGGTTCCCCAGCAATATGTTCCGGGAGCGGTGTTTCATGGTCAACCAGTGCATCAAGCTCCGTAACATGCACCATTCCATCTCCATGGGTTCGGGGCATTTTGGGATTCACCTGGGCGATCACATGTTTGGCGGTCTGTACCGCTGCCCTTGAGGCGTCAACAGAGACGCCGAGTGAACAGAATCCGTGATTGTCGGGGGGCGAAATCTGTACCAAGGCTACATCCAGCGGCAAAATATTGTCACGGAATAGGTATGGGGTTTCGCTCAGGAAGATCGGCAGGTAGTCGCCCCGCCCTTCATTGACAGCCTTGCGGACGTTGGCTCCCACGAACAGGGCGTTTACTTTAAAACTTTCACTGTATTGAGAATCGGCGTACGGGGCCGGACCCTCGGTGTGGAGCGAGATTATTTCCACATCCCTGAGCTCTTGATGGCGGGCGGTCATCGCCTCCAACAGGTGGTGCGGGGCAGCGGCTACGCTGTGGACAAACACCCGGTCACCGGATGAGATTAATTTTACAGCTTCTTCGGCGGTTACAAATGTTTCCATAATATCAGAGTTTGGATAAATTTTAAGTTCGCAGATAGCTTTATATTGCTGGACTTCAACATTTATCGCTTGGCTGGTGATTGGGTTGTTAATTTCCACCACACCGCCCCCACTGCCAGCGCGGGTAATACTGCCACGGCGGTCACCACATAATACACCCACATTCCACTCCAGGCAATCGGCCACAGACGCGTCAACAGCAACAGGCTGGCCAGAACCAGGATAACAGAAAGCACCACTCCGCTAAACACCGAGGTTCCCAGCGTCCTACCCTGGAACAGGTACCCAATACCGACCAGGGTAAATCCCCCGAGCAGCAGTATATGCAGGTAAAAAATCCGCAGAGCGTGATCCGACAACCAAAATCCTGACGGCATGACGGAAGCGGCAACCTGCATTACCCCTTTGATAAGAAGCAGCCAGATCGGCCAGCGGAATATGGAATTTAATCGCTTTCCATTTCTCAGGAGGGCATACATAGCCAGACATAACGCAGCGCCTGAAATCAGGCCGCCCGACCGCGCCGTAATGAGCATTTCCGGGGTCACCAGTGTTTCTGAAATTCCATACGGGAACGTGAGGGGCGCACCCAGCAGAATGAGGACCATCAGTACCTGGGACGAAAATGGAAGTGACCCGGTGTTTATTTCCAACAGTTCATCCAGGAGGGCAACCGCGGCCAGAACCACCCATCCCTCGGTGAAGCAGGCCAGGAAAAAGTGCGTTAACGCCTTGCCAACCAGTGGATTCGAAACTCCCGAAAACTGCGCCACCGCCACGCCCCAGGCACCCAGGGAAGAGATGAAGAGCATGACCAGGGAAGCCTCGAACCACCCATTCCGGTCTTCTTCCCCAATATGTTTTCGCATTGACAGGTATCCCGCCATGAAAAGGTACCAACCCACCATAACGAGTCCGGAAAAGATAACGGATAGCGGCAGTGAGGTGCTTCCAACCGTTACGGGACGATATCCAAACAGTAGAAAAAAGGGATAGGATAACAATCCAAAACACAGGATTGCCCAGAGTGAACTGTAGATCAAACTTAGCCCGGAGTTCTCCTTTTTTTCTATCGACTTTATCTCCCCGTACATCAGCAGCAGCGGCAATGCGGACGCCCACCCGAAAAACATCAGGTGGGAGTGGGCGTGACGTATATTTTGCAAACTCAAATCGGCCGGCAGCGGCATTATCATTCCCAGCCGGTACAATACCCCGGTAAGTGCCGCCAGTACAAAACAACACAGAATCACCTGCCACAGGTATCGTCCGACTTTTTTCTCTAGCTGCACTTCGGGGATTCCGGTATTTTTTGGTGATTTAATTCCCGGCTGTTTCCGGCTCTATGGATCGGCCCGGGATCATGATGTGAGACCACGGGGTACCGGGCTCCATCAGCCAGGAGCCGCCTTCACCCGCCGGCGTACTCGAAATACCGGTAGATTCCTCCGTGGCATACGGCACGTAAACTACATAGAGTGGATCCGCCTTCTCTACCTCACCTGTTTCATAGTTAAATCCATCCTGCGGTCCCGACAAGCTGTAAAGTCCCATCGGTTTTTCCGGGTAATGGAGTTCGCCCGCTTCTATCTCCACTTTTCGGATACTGTCCACTTCCATACGAGACAAACCTTCGGCACGGAGTTCCCGACCGCGTTTCATAAATGGGTCCAGTTCCTTGTAATAACAGGCCACATGAAAGCGTGCGTCACCCGGATTATCGGCGAGACAAATCAGTTCATTGCTCCCCTCCCGCAGGGTTGTCAACTTTCCCTGCCGGGTGTAACCATATACCTTGGCCCCCTCCTGCTTGTTCGGCGGAGCGGCACTTACCGCGGCTGCTATCTGCTGCTCTTTAGACGGGGTATCGTTCTGTGCCTGTGCAGCTGGCACGTAAGTCGTGCTGCATATAAATAGGGCTGCTATCAATCCTGTTAATTTCCTCATAACGATGTCAAGTTGGTTGATTTGGAATTCGTTCTTTTTGTCCGGTACATCTGGAAATAAAAACTACATATCATTTTGTTACCAGCGACCCAAGATACGAATTTAACAGCGTATTGAAATAACAGCATACACAAGACTCACGTCGGGAATACAAAGCTTGACTGAAGAACATTTTGTTCAAGGAAGCTTTGCAGAATCTGCTATGTGTGTTGGGAGGTGGTTGTACCACCGATCTTATTGACCTTTTAAACGGGAGTATAACTCCCTCAAAACGAGGAATTAAGGCAAAGTACTCTTCAAGCAAACTTGCTGAAGATCTTTTGCTCATCAAGCCGTAACTGTATTTTCCTTTTCCAGTTTTGCGAAGATATTATTCAATCGTTCTATTTGCTTCTCTGCAGTTTCGGGTATGGAGGCGAGGTTCTCATCCTTGTACGGGGTTCCATCGGCAATCTCAACACAGTATTCGATGCCTTGCTCCAGGTTCTTTCTGAATTTGTTGAGCTTTTTGAGTTCGCCCCCGGTCCCGTCCCATTGTTCAACCAGGTCTTCCAGGTAATCCACATACATGACCATCTCCTTGGCAAACATGTGGGGACGTTCCTCCGGCACCAGCGATTCCCTCCTGCCGTAGATATGATCGACCATCTCCCGGAGGGTGTAGTTGCGATCGAACCAAGCGATGTTGGGACCCGGACAGATCGCCTGCGGGGCTCTCCGTTCTTCCAGGATGCCCAGGTCAATCAGCGCGCCATTGCCCAGGTGATCACATAAACACGCCTTGCCCAGCACCTTTTCACGCATCTTTTCCTTTTCAGCTTCCGGCTTGTCCATCTGGCTGATCTGGTCCAGCTTCAGCAACTGGTACTGGTTGGAGGCGGTACAGATCGGCTGTTCGGTGAACTCGGTGTTCGCCTCCAAAAAGCCCTTGGGACAGGGGGAGCCGGGCTTTCCTTTCTCAATCCGCTCCTGGTGCCACTGATGTGAACCGGTATTTCGGATGTTATTAAACGGGACGCCCAGCGGAGACACACCGCTCAGGTACAGGTCTTGCTCTTTCGCATTTTCCAGCAAGGTTCGCGTGGTCTTGTCCACCGTAGTTGCCTCCGGAACCATCAAAAAAGGGCTGCCCCAGCCGGTGGCATCCATGCCGAAATCATCCAGCAGCCGTTGCGCTTCCCCGGAGGTGCCAATGCCGCCCTGCACCGTAAGCCTGGGCTCGGTAATTTCCCATTCCTCCGAAAAACCGGGGCCTTCATCCTCGTAGTATTTTTTGATCAGGGGCTGGACCGCCTTGCTCAACAGTTCGCGCTTTTCCCTGAACTCCTTCAACAAGCTGGGCAGCAGGTACCCGTCTGAGGCAAACGCATGTCCGCCGCAGTTCAAACCCGACTCAATCCGGTATTCATAGACTTCAAGGCCTTTTTTAGCCAGGTATTTTCCCTGTATCAGGGCCGACCGGAAATCACTTACTTTCAGGATAATCTTCTTTTTAATCTGTCCGGCGGCATCGCGGTAAAAGTCTCTAAACTCGGTAATATAGTTATACAAACGGGGATTAAATCCCGCAGACAACACCAGGCTGGATGAAAGATCGCTGTTGGCGTATCCCCGGAGGGCCGCGTTGGCATCGCTGAATTCGGCGCTCATGGGCGTCCCGTTTTTCTCGTAGTTCAGCCCGTCGACTTTCGCCATGATGTTAACATCGACTGAACCGGGCTGCATCAGCCTAGAGAGCTCGCAGGCCAGCTTGTCCCGAACCGTTCCGCGCCCGGTTTCCATCAACCGATCGTACAGCTTGCGCAGGCTGTTGCCGGGGGGAAGCAGCTCAAAATATTTTGCCTTGTCATTTTCTTCAAAAAATGGCTGCGTCCTGATCTTCTCAAACTTGTCCTGCACAATCTTCTGTACAAGGTTCAGGTAGGCCGTGATACGCCGCGCACGCCCGTCTTCGGCGCTTCGGGGGATATTTGAGTACGAAAAATCCAGCTTTTGACAGTAGAATTTTCTTATTTTTTCGACCAGCAGGTCATCCACAATCGATATCACTGAATCGATCCCGTAGGGCCCCACGCGAATTGGTGAATCGATGGAATGACCGGTCCCCATGACAGGAATGGAAAAAGTGTGGTTGGATGTATTCATAAACAGATTGCTGTAGTTGGAATGTCAGGGTGGAAGAGTCAACGCCCTTCCACCGCTCTTTGCGCATTCAGGAGGAAGCCGCCAATGGTCGGCCCCGAAGATTGATTATTTAATTGAGTCTCTTTTCCAGTTCGAGCGCCTTTGGGAAAAGAATGTTGTTCTCCAGGTGTACGTGCTTGTGCAGATCATCCCGGAACTCCTCCAGGCTTGCATACAGCACGCGGTAGGTGGCGCAGGCGTCACCTGGTGGCGTAAAATCATTACTGAGTTCCTGTATCTTCTCCATGGCGCCGCCCGCCTCTTCGTGTTCTGCCTCCATCATGCTGATCGGATTCGCTGCTGTTTTGAAATGGGGAATTTTTCGCTTTCCTCCACTCTTCGCGGCAACCACCAGCGATTTCACATAGGGAAACAGGATCTCCTCCTCTTTCTGAAGATGGTCGCTGAGTTCGGGAGCCAGCGCTTCGAACTGCTTCAGAATCTCCACATTTTCAGGATGCGATCGGCCGTGGACTTTGGCTACTTTCTGCGCATACAGATGAATCTCCGGCAGCTTGTTCCGCACATAGTTGTGGTGGTTGTTTATGATATAATCGATCAGGAAGTCCGCCGACCAATCCTTGTAATTGTCAGAAGCGCCGGCGCTTCCTCCGAGCATCGAAAGCTCGCGGGCTACAGACTCCAGGTCTACACCCTCTTTTTCACACGCCTCGGCCACTGTTCGTCCACCGCCACAACAAAAGTCGAGTCCGTGATTCTTAAATACCTGTGCTGTTCGGTAATCATCTGCTACAATTTCTCCAATTGTTCTTTTTGCTATCATAATCCAGTATTTGTTGAATTTTAAAACGTTGTCGTATCCTTTAATTCAGGAGCATACAATATAAAAAATTAATAAGACTATTTTGTCTTTTATTATTTTCTTTTTTCTGCGGCCACCTGGTATCCCCGAAATAGTCACGATTTTTAGAATACCGATTTCAACCACTCGTTCGCTATAAACCTGGTATCACGAAGTCTCATGCCGTATTTTCGTGCCCTGCTTCAAGTGGTGCAGGAGCACAATCCAGGCACCAAAAACCAGCAGTGCCATTACCTGGTGTGCCACGGCCAGCGCCAAAGGCACATTATATACCAGGGTAAATACCCCGAGCAGATATTGCAGCAATACAAACACAACCAGTACAGTCAACCTGAGTAATATGGGGCGATCCCGGTTTTCGGCGACCACACGTACCCAGAACAGGATCACCATTCCAGCCAACAATGTGCCCAGTATGCGGTGACTCCACTGTACCAATGCGGGATTTTCGACAAAATTCAATATCAGCGGCTCCAGCGACCATACCGTTCCCGGTAAAACCATCCCATTCATCAGGGGAAAACTGTTGTAGATGTATCCCGCCTTGAGACCCGCAACCAGCGCTCCCCATACGACCTGTAATACAAGTAATGCCCCGATACCATACATCCAGCCGAACAAGCCGTCCGTGTTAGATGCCCGGACGGTCGTTTTGTTCGCATCCGCCCTTTGCAGATCGAGGGCAAGCCACACGCAAAATCCAAACAACAAAAATGCCAGTACCAAGTGTGCGGCCAGCCGGTAGTGACTCACATAGGGTACGTCAACCAGGCCACTTTTAACCATAAACCAGCCCATCCCACCCTGGGCGGCTCCCAGCAAGAACAGTCCCAAGAGCTTTTTGAGCTGAGTCCGGTTAAAATAGCCGCGATACCAGAACCAGAGAAACGGTCCAACAAAAACGATGCCGATAAAGCGACCGGTTACCCGGTGCAGGTACTCCCAGAAATAGATCTTTTTGAATTCCGCGAGTGTCATTCCCGCATTCACCTGCTGGTATTCCGGGAACTGCTTGTACCGGTTAAAAACCTCCATCCAGCTCTCATGGCCGGTGGGAGGAACGGCTCCCAGCAGCAGATTCCAGTCAGTCATGGAAAGCCCCGAGCCGGTCAGCCTGGTAATACCCCCGATGGCCACCATCAGGAGAACCAGGCCGGCCCCGGTCCAGAGCCAGAAAGCAACAGCGCGATCGTTTTTGTGCCCCGATTTCCGCATCAGTTGGAGACGAGCTCTTCACTTTCCTCGCGACCTTTTCCCAACTCTTCGGTTGACTCCCCCCTGAGCCGCGCCTGTGCGGCCGCGAGCCGTGCCACCGGCACCCGGTACGGGGAGCAGGAAACGTAGTTGAGGCCAAGATTGTAGCAGAAGGCGACGCTGCTCGGATCTCCTCCGTGCTCGCCACAGATGCCCATCTTGAGATCGGGCTTTGCCTCATGCCCTTTTTCAACCGCCATGCGCACCAGCGAGCCTACGCCCTCTTCATCGAGCACCTGGAAGGGATCGTTCTTGAGGATGCCCTCATCCAGGTAGAGCTCCAGGAATTTACCGGCGTCATCGCGACTGTAACCGAAGGTCATTTGGGTGAGATCGTTGGTTCCGAACGAGAAAAATTCCGCTTCGGAAGCGATCTTGTCGGCCACGATGGCGGCACGGGGAATCTCGATCATGGTACCCACTTTATAGTCCACTTTTTCGCCCTGCTCTTCAAACACTTTTTTAGCGACCAGGTCGATAACATGCCGCTCGTGGATAAACTCCTCGGAGGTTCCCACGAGGGGAACCATGATCTCCGGAATGACCTCTTTGCCTTTTTTCCTGATCTCAACAGCGGCCTCGAGTATCGCCCGGGCCTGCATCTCGGTAATCTCCGGATAGGTTATACCAAGCCGGCAGCCGCGGTGCCCCAGCATCGGGTTAAACTCGCTGAGCAGGCGAATTTTCCGCTTCAGCTCTGTCTCCCTGATCCCCAGGTCTTCTGCCAGCGCCGCAATCTCCTCGTCCTCGTCCGGGAGGAACTCGTGCAGCGGGGGATCGAGCAGGCGCACCGTCACCGGCAGGCCTTCCATCGCTTCAAATATGTCGACAAAGTCCTGCTTCTGGTACGGCAGCAGGGCCTTGAGAGCCTCGCGCCGCTCCTCTTCACTTTCCGAGATGATCATGCGACGCATCGCCTTGATCCGCTCTTCTCCAAAAAACATGTGTTCGGTGCGGGCCAGCCCGATGCCCTGGGCCCCGTATTCGCGCGCCTTGGCGGCATCTTCAGGTGTATCCGCATTGGTTCGCACATCCATATCGCGGAACATATCCACCCATTTCATGAAGGCATGGTAGTTGTCATCAAATTTGGGCGGCTCCACTTCCTTTTTGCCGCTGATCACCGTACCGTGCGCGCCGTCAATCGATATCCAGTCGCCGGCATGAACCGTGATCTTACCGTTGGTAAAGGTTTGATTCTCATAATTGATGATGATGTCGCCACAACCGGCCACGCAGGGTTTTCCCCAGCCGCGTGCGACCACGGCGGCATGACTCGTCATTCCACCCCGTGAGGTCAAAATGCCCTCCGCGGCAGACATGCCCCCCACATCTTCGGGGCTGGTTTCGATACGCACCAGGATAACCGGCTCCCCTTTCTCCTTCATCTCCTCGGCCGTTTCGGAATCAAATACCACTTTTCCGACGGCGGCCCCGGGTGAGGCGGGCAGCCCTTTGCCGATGATTTCATCGTTGTCCACGGATGACTCATCCAACTGCGGGTGCAGGAGCTGGTCCAGGTGATTGGGCTGCACCAGGTTTTGCACCGCTTTATCCTTGCCCAGGATACCTTCATCCACCATGTCTACCGCAATCTTTACGGCTGCAGCCCCGGTACGTTTCCCGTTTCGGGTCTGAAGGATGAAAAGCTCTCCCTGCTGAACCGTAAACTCGATATCCTGCATATCCTGGTAGTGGCGCTCCAGCTTGTTCGTAAACTCGCGGAGCTCATGGTAGGTTTCCGGCATCACTTTTTTAAGCTCATTTATATTCCTCGGGGTCCGTATTCCAGCCACCACATCTTCTCCCTGGGCATTGACCAGGAATTCACCGTACAGCTCGTTTTCGCCGTCGGAGGGGTTCCGCGTAAAACAGACGCCCGTGGCACAATCATTGCCCATATTGCCGAATACCATCGCCTGCACATTTACAGCCGTGCCCAGCAGACCGGTAATTTTGTTGATTCTCCGATATTTGACCGCCCGCGCACTGTCCCACGACCCGAATACGGCGCTGATGGAGTGGTGCAGCTGCTCCTGCGGGTTTTGTGGAAACATATCGCCGGTATGCTTGCGATACACCGCCTTGTAGCGGTCCACCAGCTCCTTCATATCCTCCACTTCCAGCTCGGTATCCAGTTCCACCGACTTTTCGTCTTTCAGGCGCTGCAGGGCTTCTTCAAACGCTTCGTGGGGTACCTGCATGACCACATCGCCGAACATATCGATAAAGCGCCGGTAGCAGTCGTAGGCGAACCGCTCGTTGTCTGTTTTCTTCGCCAGTCCCCGCACCGAATTATCATTAAGACCGAGATTCAGCACCGTGTCCATCATGCCGGGCATCGACTGGGCAGCGCCCGAACGCACCGACACCAACAGGGGATTGGAGGAATCTCCGAATTTCAGTCCCATCAGCTCCTCGATATGATGAATAGATTCCTGAACCTGGCTTTCCAGTCCCTCAGGCCACTGCCCGTCATTTTCGCTGTAGTACTGGCATACTTTGGTTGAAATAGTAAACCCGGGAGGGATCGGAAGACCAATACTGCTCATCTCCGCCAGGTTCGCTCCCTTGCCCCCGAGCAGGGCTTTCATTGCCCGATCGCCTTCTGCGGTACCGCCTCCGAACTTGTACACCATTTTCTCTGTTTCCATAATCTGCTCCTTATACCGTTTTTGAAAATTTGCGGTCGACCTTCACCTCATCCAGGTATCGATCAAAACACATCGCAATATTACGCAGGAAGAGTCGACCTTGTTCAGTAATTGAGATTTCACTTCCGCTGATTGTGACCAGTCCGTCCCGTTCGAGGCCGGCCAGCTTTTTGAGTGCCTCACTAAAGTAGGTATCAAATACTATGCCCCATTTTTCCTCCATCTCAGAACCGCTGAGGCCCATCCTGCACATGATTTGCATAATTGCATCTTTGCGGATCCGATCGTCCTTGCAAAGCTGCAACAGTTTGCGCACCGGCAGGGTGTTATTACTTAACGCTTCGTAATATTCATTCATTTCCTTGCTGTTCTGCCAGTAGATCTCTCCAACATTAGATATGGCCGACATGCCAAAGGCGTACAGGTCAGCCCCGGCTAGGGTACTGTAGCCCTGGAAATTGCGCTGCAGGGTGCCGTGGTCCATCGCCCGGGACAGCTCCTCATCCTTTCGTGAAAAGTGATCCATCCCAATAAAGCGGTAGCCGTTTGCCGTAAAATGGGATATGGCATCCACGAGCATGGACAGCTTTTCGTCGGTAGAGGGCATCTCATCCACATTCAACAGCTTCTGGGACGGCATCACCTGCGGGATGTGGGCGTAACTGTACACGGCCAGGCGGTCGGGCTGGAGCTGCAGCACGTCGTCCATCGTTTTGCGGAATGTTGACCGTGTTTGGCGCGGCAACCCGTAAATCAGGTCAAAGTTGATGGAATCGATACCCTCCTCCCGCAGCCACCCCGTAACGCGGCGGGTCTGCCCGAACGGCTGAATTCGGTGAATCGCCTCCTGCACCTTGGGATTGGTATCCTGCACGCCCAGCGATGCCCGGTTGCAGCCGATAGAGCGAAGGGTCCGGATATGATCGCGCGTGCAGCGGCGTGGATCGATCTCCACGCTGAACTCCGTATCCCCCGAAGTATTGAACCGTTCGCGGATAGATTTCCCGAGCCGTTTAAGCTGAACCGGCGTCAAAAAGGTCGGAGTGCCGCCTCCAAAATGAATTTGGACGACAGGGGATTCCGGGTGCATCAAGGCTTTTACCTGGTCCATTTCCCGGTCCAGGTACTCCAGGTACAGGTCGCCCCGGTCCTGGTCCTTGGTGATCACCTTGGTGCAGCCGCAGTACCAGCAGAGCGAAAAACAGAAGGGAATGTGAAAATAGAGGGATATCGGCCGGGGTTTTCGATTATGCTCCAAAAGATACTTTTTCAAATCCGGGACCGCCTTCTCTCCCACTTCCCTGAACTGGACGGCCGTGGGATACGAGGTGTAGCGCGGACCCTGCACGTTGTACTTTTTGATAAGATCGATATCTATGTTTGAAGCATCCATTTGTTGTATTATCTCATTGAGCTGGAAAAAATTCCGAGATCAGTTTGCAAAGATCTGTTTTGGGATAAATTCCGTGGCTTCCTGGGAAAGCTCATAGACACAATCTTTGTGAAGCACCGAAGGCCTCCGCTTCAGCACCTTTTCCAGTGTCTCCTTCTCAATCTCAAAATAGAAGGATGAACCGTGCTCCTCCCTGATTGCCAGGCAGGTACGGGGCATCGCTAAGTGACGGTTGCTCTTCCCAAAAAAGTTGGCGTAACACAGCACGATATACACAATCTCCCCGCTCCGGGGATTAAGCATCACATTTTGAACCACGCCGATATCCTCACCCGCGGGAGTCTTTATTTTTGTTCCCATGATATCCGTTACCAGTTGTACACTATTCTTCATCTTATCTTTTACTTTTTTGCGTTTTGAATCTGAATTATTTTCTACTGCTCATGGAGCTGGTATTGATTATGCAACTACTGTGCCGGGTTACCAGAATTATGACTGGTTCATTAAGGGCTTTGCAGAACCTGATGCTTAAGTTGGGAGGAGATGGTTGTACCACCGACCTTCTATAGCCGCTTAAAGCGGGAGTGCAACTCCCTCCGAACGGTGATTCGAATGTTTGGCAAAGTCCTCTCATTTTAACCGCACTATCAATATTTAAAAGCCTCGCTGCCACATCACCCTGGATATTCATTCCCCGGATGGGCAAAAAAACGAACCCAATACAATACCGGAGACGATAACGCGGCAACCTGACGGCAACCTTTCACGAGCTAAAAATCCTTCTTCAGGAACAGGCGGCTTCCTCTCCAGAGCGGCACAACCAGCCAGAGCAACAGGCAGAAACCCGCCACGCCGATGCCGAGCATACTGCCGAAAAAGCGATTGAACACCGCGCCGGTGTATCCCATCAGGGCGGAGACGTCAAATTCCAGCAGCACGGTGATCCGCGCCAGGTCTATCGGATTCAGCATGGTCATGGCCAGCATCGGTTCCTCTATGGGATAGTCGCCCAGCAAAAAGATCGCCAGCAGCACCAGTCCGTCATAGATTACGGCCAGGAACAGCCAGCCGACCAGCGCAAACCCGAGTCCCTTGATACGGTCGTTAAAAAACCGGAGTCCCAGCCAAAATCCCAGGCCGGTAAACAGCAGGGTCAAGAGGTTTCCGAGTACTAATATCAGCAGTGTGGATTGCAGGCTTGCCGTGGCGACCATTCCGGTATAGACCATCGGCAGACCCACCCCGGCGGTAAATGCAAGCGCCAGGGGCACCGACAGGCCGCCAAACAGCCCCCAAAACAGCGTGGAGCGGTTCAGCGGCTGGGCCAGCAGCAGTTCGGTAAATTCGCGCGACTGGTACAGGTAGAGCGCCCCGTAGATCATGCCGACGAGAGGGATCAACAGCAGCATGATGTTGGCAATACTGAGCATCGCCTTGGGACCCGTACCGCCAAACCGGATCATGGCGTCTGCTATGATCAGGTAGATCAGGGCATAACCGATAATCCACTTACCCCGGAACAGGTCTTTCCACTGGTATTTTAAGATTGTGAATGCCTTCATGCTGCGGTCTCCTCCATCATTTTTGCCACGGCGCCTTCAAGCCGCTGTTCCTGTTGTTTTTCGATCAATTCTTTCATGGGGCCGTGATACCGGATTTTTCCCTCCACCAGGAAAATCAGGTAATCCGCCAGCTCCTCGATTTCACTCATAATGTGGGAGGTGAGGAGCACCGTTTTTCCCTTTTGCTTTTCGCGATGCAGCAGCTTTTTGAACTGCACGCTGGAATGGGGATCGAGACCCGCCGTGGGTTCATCAAAAATCAGAATCTCCGGGTCAAACATCAGCGCCAGCACGGCTCCCACTTTTTGACGGGTCCCCCCGGAGAGCGTGCGCATTCTCTTGTTCAGCTCCGGCGCAAGACCGAAATGGTTGATCAACACTTCTTCATTCGTCTGTTCCACGTCGCGGACCTCCTTGATAAACGCAAAAAGTTCGCTCACCGTCATGTTTTCGGGATAACGCGCAATCTGCGGCATATAGCCGATTTTTTGACGATAATCCCACCGCCCGGCGACAGACTGCCCGTCGATCAAAATATTTCCTGCATCCTGCCGGACCAGCCCCAGCAGGGTCTTGATGGTGGTGGTTTTCCCGGAGCCATTGGGTCCCACAATACCGGTAGCCTGGCCGGAGGGGATCTCGAGCGTGATGTCATCAAGCACGGTAAGGGGACCAAATTTCTTTTGTAATCCTTGTATTGAAATCATGATACTTCGGTCATTTTCGGTTGGGGATCAATAAGTGTTTCTGGGGTGAGCGCAGGCATGATGCGTTCAGCGGCATCCAGGATGTCGATCAGCAGGCTGCGCAACAGCAGCAGTGACTGCGGCTGTTTTTCCACCAGTATTGAGAACAGGCGCACTGGACGGTGGGGGATGTCACCGACCCCGTCCCGGTCCAGGTCATACCCTTCATATTGACTCCAGTAGTTGTTCCTGAATTCGTTGTAGTTTTTCATGCTGTTGGTTGACACCTCGAAACTGTTTGACAAAAAATTATTTTCACTGAACAGGTTGTCGGTGGAGTTGGCCATCAGCTTTATGGCCCAGCCGTTTTGCCGGAAGGTGTTGCCGCGAATATCGTTCCGGTTCGTAGATTCGATGTACAGGCCCACCGAGTTGTTGTTAAACTCGTTATTCACAATTTTGCTGCGGTTAATCTCTTTAAGCAGCATCCCGTAGGCCGAGGAGCCCCAATTATCCTCAAACCGGTTGTTGATGATCTCTACATTTGTGGTGTACATCACCGCCACGCCGCCGCCGTTGTCCCGGAAGGTGTTGCCTTCGTAGCGGCAGTTGTCGGAATACATGAAGTGGATCCCGTAGCGGATATTTTGCTCACTAAGATTTCCGGATATGGTGGCTCCGTCCACGAACTCAAAATAGAGGCCGTCGCGGTGTCCCTTGACGTAGTTATCTTCGATTCTGGTATCCCTGGAATACCAGAGGTGAATGCCGTTTCCGGATTTCGTTTCCCGAATGCCGGAGGCGGTAATATGATTGTTTTTCAGCACCGCATTCGAGGATTTTGCCAGGTAGATTCCGAAAAAGTTATCAGTCAGGGTAACGTTTTCGATCACCGTGTTGTCGGTATCCTCTACCAGGATTCCGGCATAATCCTCCATGAAACTGGTGCTGGCGTTTGTTACTTCAATATTTTTAACCGTCACATCATCAGCGGAGACAACCAGCACGAACCCTTTGCGATCGCCGTCTATCGTGACATCGCCTTCCCCGATAAGCGTCAGCGGTTTGTTTATGGTGACGTCATATTCCATGTACCGGCCCTCTTTGACGATGAGCGTATCCCCCGGCGCAGCGCGGTTGATACCCTGCTGGACGGAGGAAATCGGACCGTTTTTTGCCACCGTCACCGATTGCGCCCGGGCGGTTTGACCGGCCACCATCAGCAACAGCATTATTAATAATCCTTTTATTTCTTTTTTTGTCCACATTTCTCAATCCTTGTTAATTAAATGTGTGTTTGGGCTTGCAAATACAATGAACAAGAACCGTGCATACACACGGGGCAAGATCATCTAACCTCTCAGACACTGACGCAAGCGTCTCGCTTGTGCCTTTTTTGTAACTTTGACGTGTATATGGTACGAGCGAGACGCTCGCACCAGTGAAGGAATAATACCAAACCAAAGATCATATCCTTTAGACCTTAACATTTACATCTCCGTTTGGGAGACCTCATCCCAGCTCAGCAGTTTGCCGGGATAGTCCTCCAGATGCTGGGATGCCGCTTCCCCGGAGGGGAACGCCAGCAGTGATTCGCCCATGGGACTGTTGACAACCTCGCTTTTCACAAACTGTGCCTCCATGGCGGGAAGCCATTCGCCGGGATCGGCATAGTTGCTGACCCATAACCTGGCACCTTCCAGCTCATCGCTGTTGGTTCGATGATAAACGGCCATACATTCAATGGCGTCAAACTTAAACGCTTTGCCTTTATCCGTAACAACCTGGGAGGCAAACCGGTTGTCGGTGATCATCATCTTACAGTGGGCACACTCGTCGCTTCCGTAATGCAGTTCGGCCGGTTCCTGGCTGCACGACGCCAGAAGGACCAGCAATGCCATCAGCAATATTTTTTTGATTGAGGTCATGGTTCAGTTCACTTCATTATTATGCAGCTGCTTTCTTGTTATCTGCCTGCTTTTTACCAGCTCCTTTTGAATTACCTGTTTTCCACCAGATCAGTCCCGCCACACTCATGGACAGCAGCGCTATATAAAACCCTATGTGAGGCTGAGATATAGCGTTAATATTCAACAGTTGCTTGCTGCCGATAAGCGGGGGCTGGTAGGTCATGCCCGGTACCTTGATCGGGGCATTGGGATTTAAGTTATGCCCGTAGTCATATCCCCAGATGTAGAAGTCCACCAGTCCCGCAATAGCCAGCAATACAAATATACCCAGCCAGGCCAGGATCCACTTGCGGTTGCCCCGCCATGCGATGGCCAGCCCGGATACAATCAGGAATCCAAAGATAAACGGCATGATCTTTAACTCGGGGATAGACTCCGGGTAAATCGGTTTCATCCCGATATAGTGATTCAGTCCATTTATATTCTCCAGGTCGTGGGGACTTTTCCCCTCAATATTGTTGACCGTAATATTCATACCGATGCCCTCCGGGTACTGCGGTGCTTCCATGCTGATACTCCAGAGCGGGAAAAAATAGATCAGGAGCAATAGCAGGGCGGCGAGGGCCATTCCGATTCTTTGTTTGGAGCTCATGGTTCTGGGTTCAATATTTATTTTTCAGTGAAAGGAAGAAGGGAGCTTTCACCCTCCCCTCTACAGGATTGAGATATTCTAATTGCCCGTACCGTATGACAACTCCACGTCGGAGTCAGCCGGTGAAACACGCACATAACCTGACATCTCCTGGTGCAGGGCGGAGCAGAAGTCGGTGCAGTAGAACGGCACTACACCCGCTTTTTTAGGTTCCCACTTGAGCGTAAGCGTTTCGCCCGGCATGATCAGCAGCTCGGCATTGTTGGCGCCCTTCACGGCAAAACCGTGCGGCACGTCCCATGCCTGCTCAAGGTTCGTTACATGGAAATAGACTTCATCCCCCACTTTTATACCCTCAATATTGTCGGGCATATAGTGGCTTCGGATCGCCGTCATATACACGTGAACCTCGTTACCGTTGCGCTCAACCCGCGCCTGCTTCTCGCTGGTCGTGGCGTGTGGGTGAGTTGTTTCTGAAAGATTGTAATACTGTTTCTGCCGCTCGATCACCTTTTCGGCTGCAATTCCCTGCGCGTAGTGCGGTTCGCCCTCGGTGGGGAAGTCAAGCAGCAGCTGCATTTTATCGCCGGAAATATCGATCAGCTGGGCAGAGTGAAACAGCTCGGGACCCGTGGGCAGGTAGCGATCCTTGGTGATCTTGTTAAGCGCCACCAGGTACTTTCCATCGGGATTTTGGCTGTCGCCGCCCGGAATCATCAGGTGACCCGGTGAATAGTACACATCGATTCGGTCTGTCACCTCCAGTGTTTCCACGTCCCACTTCACAATTTCAGAAGAGATAAAGGCCGTGGTATAGGCATTTCCCTCGCCGTCAAACTCAGTGTGCAGTGGACCCAAGCCCGGATCCTGGACTTCTCCGTGCAGGATGGAATCATAATCGAGAACCGGAATGCCCATCACTTCGCCGGCGAAATTCTCTTCGGCGATGGCCTGTTGAATCTTTTCAAAGGAGTGTACCGGAATCACAGTCGAGAGCTTACCCCCCGCTGCGATATACCGGCCGGTGGGATCCACATCCACCCCGTGGGGTGATTTGGGCGTGGGGAGGAAATACACGAGACCCTCCAGCTCCCGCGGGTCCAGTACGCGCACTTCTTCAATAACTTCACTCTTGGCGATACCGCCCTCTTCATGGTCGATGTAGTTGCGATAATGCTCGCCGGGTATCATCCGGCCCTCACCCTGGGCGGCATATTCGGCCGCTTTCTTCCAGTTAACAGCCGCGATAAAATCCTTGTCATTCTTTGAGGCGTTGATCTCCAGCAGCGTGTGGGCCTGCTCGCTGTTATAGCTCGTAAAGAAAGACCATCCGTCAGAGGGACCTTTTCCGGCATGTGAAAGGTCGTAGTTAAAGCCGGGCATCATGATCTGGAAATCGATATTCATCTCACCCTCTTCCGACACCTTGATAAAAGAGATGGTGCCCTTGAAGTTATCCTCGTAGGAATCGATAGGCACATCCATATTCTGCAGGTCCTCCTCGTCCATTGGTATGCTGAACCGGGTGGCCGCCGACACGTACTCCGTGTTGGGCGTCACAAAAGAGGAGGCGTGATTCCCCGCTGAGTTGGGGATCTCAATGATCTCCTGGGTTTTGAAATCATCCAGTCCAATTCGGGCAATTCGGGGCGTATTGTTTTCATTGATAAAGATCCAGCGGCCATCGGTCTCGCCGTTCGTTTGAGAAAGCTCCGGGTGGTGGGCGTCGCCCCAGGGCACAAACCCGTCGGTGGTCTGAAGCATCGCCTTGGTCTCTTCGCTGTAACCGTAACCATTCACCGGCGCCTGTGAGAACACCGGGATCGTAAAGATATGCCGGCCGGATGGTATTCCATATACACCCAGCTGGCCGTTATAGCCACCAGACATAAACCCGTAAAATTCGTCATGTTCACCGGGTGCTACATATACCTTTTGTGCTGCATCGGAACTCGATCCCAGATCGCCGTTCGAAGAACAGCCCATTGCCAGCAGTGAGAACATCACTACCGCAGCAAGCGACCAGAGCCCGATATGTGGAGTTGATTTTTTCATAGTACTATCTCGTTTTGTTGATTAGTATGGATTGTTAGTTGGTGTTTTCCATCTCGGATGCGAAATATTCGACAACGGCCCGGGCTTCCTCCCTGCTCAGTTGCTGATTCGGCATGGGCGTCAAGTATTCCCTGAACAACGCTTTCGGAATCGGGTGCTTTTCTACCATCTCATCGGGATTCAGGATCATATTCATCACGAAGGCCGGCGTCCGGGAATTGAGGATTCCGCCAAGCGGGGGCCCCACGTAGCGTTCATCCATTTTGTGGCAGGCCGAACACTTGACATCAAATATTTCGGCCCCTTTCTCGGCCAGTTCCGGGTCTACTTCCTGGATGGTTATCTCCTCCTTAACCGGGCCAATGCCGTTGGTCATCTCAAAATCGGTGAGTTCCGTATCGCTGTTACCGGAATCACTATTGCTATTTCCATTTGCCTCGGAGTTCTGTCCGCCGCAGCCCATTGCCACAAATGCAACTGCCAGGATTAAAAGACCAAAAGATGGTTTGAACGGGATCATGCTGTTGATTTTCATCGCTATTAAATTTTTAAGAGTATTTTGTCTTTATTATTAAGGATACAATGTTTATGCCAGAAATCGTTTATACCTGTATTTCCATCGTATTCTCTTTTTTTAGTTGATAAAACTGCTTTCTAAGGAGGTATCGCCGGGAACTGAAATCTTTTTATAATTTGAACAGGCAGCTCCATTCTGCGAATCTTGTTATAATGCAATAGGTGAAACAGCCATCTCTTGCATTTTTGCAACAGTCCGCATGCTTGAAGTTTTCTCGTGTCTATCAAAAACGGTTGCTAAGAATATTTCACCAGCCACACCTGGTTGTGCCGTATCTTCAACTGGCCGGCATAAATCTCGCGTCAGTCCCATACGGCACCTCCTTCAGGTGTTAAACGCAGATTCATTTTCTTGCCTTTATCAGCCAGATTTGTAAGCGTGGTTTCCTCCAGCATATTTTTTACCGCCCCGCGGGTCTCTGACCAGGAGTCATGCAGCGGACAGGGTTTTTGGACCCCGCAACCGGGCAGCCCGAGAGCGCATTCGGTAAGAAGCTCCGATCCATCAATGGCCACCACAATTTCCAGTAACGTTATCTCATCCCCCGGCTTTGCAAGCTTTATTCCCCCATTTGGGCCTTTATAGGACTCCATAAGCTCCGCTGCCGAAAGCTGTTGCAGGGTTTTGGTCAGGAAATGGAACGAGATATCCAGCTTTTCGCTCATCTCCCCGATTGATATATACTTCCCGTTGTCGTGGGAAGCCAAATAGAGGGCTGCTCTTAGCCCGTACACGCATGATTTGGATAGCAGCATAATTTCAACATATTTAAGAGTATTTTGTCTTAAATTAAATAGCTATCCTGCAATAGTCAATATATTTTTACGCTTTCTTTCTCATCCACAAAACGTGGCCAGGGACCCGCGGCTTCCGGAACTTAGATATGACGGCACATCGGTACTACGCCGCTCGTGGAAGGAGATCATTTTTTTACATAAGAGCCTCAATCACAGTAGGAAAGCCCGAGCTGGCTGGTCACCTGCTGCCAGTCTATGGCCGTAACGCTTCCATCATCATGAACGGGATAGAAGGCGCCCTGTGGAAAGTCCCCAAACGACTGCTGGGTCAACCAGATGCCATCCGTATTACGGGTGATTTCGCCTTTAAAGGTGCCGATATAATCAAGCGATTGCCGTTCAAAGACCTGGAACTTGTTTTCTGGCGACTCATGCTGATCGGTCATAATCCAGTAGCCGCTGCCATCTTCGCAGGTGTACAGGGCGATGCCTTCCGGCTCGCTGGTAAAATATAGATCAGAGATCAGTTCGCCGGTAAAGTTGCCCTCCAGGTCATACACTTTTACGCTACGCTGGTCAAAGGCTTCATCGGCGATTAACAGGCGGTTGTGAACGGGATCCGCAAAAATGGACTCCACTTTGTGGAGAACGCCTTCACCCGTAATATCTCCAAACAAGTTCATGTGCTCAGCTTGCAGCGAATCACCAGCCAGGCTGAACCGGAAGTGGTGGACTCGCTCATCCAGCTCGCCCTGCGGGGGATATCCCTCGAGAGCGGGATTGTAGTTGTCGGTCACATACAGCTCGTACTGCTGCTGATCGTTTTGGAAGACCGTCAGCCCGTACGGAAGGCGCAGGTCCTCATGCGTCATGGAACCCAGGGATTCAAACTCCGGCAGGCTGAACAGCTGTATCCGCTGGTTGTCACGCTCTACGACTAATACCAAATCGTCGATAACCGCAATGCCGTTGGGGCGCTCAAACTGACCCGCGCCGGCGCCACTGCCGCCAAACCGTTTGATGAGGGAGCCGTCGGTGGCATCGAACGCGATAATCGTATCACCCTCCTTGGCGGTGGCCAGCAGCCAATGCTGCCCGTCGGGTCCGTGCCAGACGGCAGGACTGTCCACATTGTCGCCTTCGTCGCGGTCAGTATGAAATGCCTCTTTTATTACAACGGTATTGGAGGATTCCTGACTCTTGCTGTCCGGCTGTTCGCAAGCCACCGCAATAAAAAGCGTGATTAGAAAAAGAGATCGACAAATATAAGTTGAAAAAAGATGCATACGATATGAGGGTATAAAACTTTATGAAAAATGAAATACCTGCACCCGATACATGCCTCATGCCTGGATGCAGGTATAAATTACATTCGTTACAGGCTTAATTTCACGCCAAGTTTACCCTGGAATGAGTAAAACTCCTGTTGCTCAGGCCGGGTGGGAATGCCGTTGTAATAACGAAGTGGCTCATTGGTCAAGTTGACGAGATCGGCAAACACCCGGACGCTGGGTGTTACCTGCTGGCTCAGCGACAGGTCGATCTGGGTGCGTTTATCGTAGTACCGATCGTCGCTACTGACTTCCCGGATTTCATCCACAAATTCACCGCTGTAGTTGAGCGACACTCTTCCGCTGAACCCGTACTTTTCGTACGAAAGCGCAATATTGGCCACATCAGCGGCCTGTCCGGGCAGCGAAACAGTCCGCGCGTTTCCGCCTTTGGTTGTCAGGCGGGCCTCTGACCAGGTGTAGGTGTAATTTGCATAAATTCCGAATCCGCTGGCAAAGCCTGGTAAAAAGGTAAGCTGACGCTGCAGGGCCAGCTCAAAGCCGATCAAGTCGGCATCGTCGCCGTTGATCGGCTGTTCTGCCTCGAAACCATCATAGGGAGAGTTGGGGTGCTGCAGGTCAAACAACGCCGTGTAAATAAAGTTGTCGATCTTCTTATAAAACGCGCCGGCGGAGAGGATCCCGATGTTGCTGAAATAATACTCTCCCATCAGGTCCACATTCATGGACCGCGCCGGTTCCAGGTCCGGGTTACCGAGCTCAATCTCTTCGTCCGGCCGGGAGACGATCTGGTACGGAACCAGGTCAAAGTAGTTGGGCTTGGCATAGGTGTTGGTCCAGGCCAGGCGCAGGTTGGCTTTATCCTGCAGGTCATACTTCAGATGCACCATGGGAAGAATAAAATCAGAACTATTTTGTTCGCTTACCGATGGAATTGGCTGAACCAACTCTTCATTTTGATCGTACTCAATAATATTCCCTTCGTATTCCGTGGCCAGGTGCTCGTATCTTGCCCCGAGAAGAGCATTAAATCTCCCGAAATCCATGTCGGTCATTACATATCCGGCGTAGGTATCTTCCGTGGCATTGTAATCTTCAGCGTTGGATGATTCAATGGTGTCCTCCTGATCGAGCTCAAAATCCGACCGGTTATTATCGAAAAGCGCATTCATCCTGTTGCCGGAGGTGAATAAGCCGATGCCGCCGGCATAATTACCAGCCAGGTAGTCACTGTCTTCGAAATTCCCGAGGATCTCCTGGTAGGTGGTGTTCCCGTTATAATCGCCATAAATATTCTCGGTAAGTACCCGATCTTTGCTTTTGAACCTACCCAGCCCACCGAGTTTTACGGATCCTGAAATCCCCGGGGAAAGCGTGAACTCCCGTGCTACATTCAACCGGGTGGTAATATGCTGGTCGGTGGTTAGCTCGGAGGCGTCGCCGAATTCATCGAACTCAAAAGACCCGTAGTTATACACGCCGGCGGCTGACGGGGCCTGCGCGGTAGTGGAAAACTGCGGGTAGTCAGGATCGGTGTCGTCAAAACGGATAAACTCGATATCATCTCCGCTTTGATCCTCAAACGCCTGGGCAAAAATAATTTCGCGGTCGCTTGGGGTATCCTGGTCGGAGTAGGAGTAGGAGAGCCCGTAGTCTAGCACCAGGTCGCTACCCAGTAGATGCTCACCACCCGTCGATACACTGAAAATCTGCTGTTGTTCCAGCCGGTCTTTAAATTCTCTATAGACCTCATCGGCCGCCATGCCCAGCAAACGCCGGTATTCCTGGTCGGCGAAGTAGTTGTAACTGGTATTCAGGAAGAGTTTGGAATCCCTGTTAAAACGATAATCGAAATTGGCCGTGGTTCCGAAACGCTCGCGTGTGAGTTCGTAATCGCGCAGTTCCATCTCCTCGATCGCGCCTTCATCATATGCCATCTCATTGTTATCTGAACCGAGCGAAAACTTGTTGTAATTGGCGCCGATCATGTAGCCAAACTGGTTATCGTCGCCCACGCGCTGGCCGTAATTTATTGATCCCCTCCCTCCGAACGGGGTGAGATCACTCACATTATTGTGGTATCCGCCGTTGGCCGTGATGTTCAGCAGCCTGTTTGCGGAGATCGCCGACTTGGTTTCCAGGTTGACCGAACCGCCTATGGCATCGCCGTCCATATCCGGTGTAATGGCTTTGGTTACCTCGATGCTCCCAAGTACGTCAGAGGGGATCATATCGAGTGCGATGGAGCGGCCGTCACCCTCGGGGGCGGCTATCTGTTCGCCGTTGATGCTGATATTACTCAAACTGGGGCTGGTGCCGCGGATCTGCACGTACCGCGCTTCGCCCTGGTCACTCTGGATGTTGATGCCGGGAATGCGCTTTAGCGATTCCCCCACATTTGGATCCGGAAACGTGGATATCAGCTCGGCATCGATGATATTTTTAATATTCATCGCCTCTTTCTGCCGGCTCAGCGCCCTGGATTGCCCTTCCCTTACGCCGTTGACCATAATACCGTCCAGCTCCACAAAGTTGTCGGTCAGGGCGATCTCCAGGTCGGTCATTTCACCAGCTTTGACTTCGACGTCTATCTGCTGTGTTTCGTATCCCAGATAACTGGCAACAATAGTGTATGAACCCGGGTTAAGGCCGCGAAAAACGAATCGGCCATCCCGGTCGGTACTCGTCCCTTTAGAAGTGCCTTCCAGTTTTATATTGGCACCCGGCAGGGCCTCACCTCTTCTCTCGTCCAACACTTCTCCTCGTATTTCTCCATCCTGGGCATACCCTGAAAAAGATATTCCCAAAACTAAAAGGGCACTAAAAATTATTAATTGTAGTAATCTGTACATTTTATCCTTCGTTTTTCAAAATTAAATTGAAAGGAGGATACAAATCACTTGTGCCCTTAGTATTTACAGAATGTTATGGGTGTGTAATAGTTCAATGAACTCAGTGTTAAGAAAGGGTGCAGCTCTAAACAGATCTTTGAGGAGACAGGGTAAATGGTGGTATTCGGATGATCGATTCAATCCACTGATTCTTAATCTTCAAAGATAATAAACCAGTACCTGCGAAGGGACTAACTCGATTTAGAGAAATTTATTTAACGTCAGCTCGGTTCAATAATTTGGCAGAGCCAGCACTTTCTTGTCAATAAAACCGTGTTGCAGTAATAAAATAAATGTTATTGGACATTCTTATCCCGAGTTGACGTTTTTATATCTGCAGGTTCAGATTAAAAGGAGATGGCTAGTCTGCTAATTGGCTGACCTTTTGAGGAGTCATTGAGTAATTTATTTTTGGACGAATTCCATTAATTCCTGATAGGATAAAGCTCCAGCATATCTTTTTATCTCCTCATTGTTTCTAATTAGTAGCAGTGTTGGTAATCCTTTAACATTATATTTCTCCGCCACTCTTTTATGCTTTACAGTATCTATTTTAACAACAGTACAGCCCACATTTTCAGATTCTGCCAATCTTTTCAAGGACTTATTCATCATAATACAGGGTCCGCACCATTCTGCCCAAAAGTCGACAAGTACCAACTCCTGTCTTTGCAGAATTTGCTCCAATTCGCGTGCATCAACCTCATTTACGGCGCTTTCCCGCACCTGGTTTCGGGAATGGGTTTTTCCACGGGTGATTTTTCGCTTCACCGAAGCCAGCGGCCAGCGGATGATGGCAAATACATTGCTGATCATCAGTATGAGAAACAGGAAAAGATGTCCGGCAACTCTCAATGGAAGCAGATAGTTCCTGGATTTATTATCGGTTAACCAATCTTCAAGTTGATTTAGCTGGGTTAGCATGAATGTTGAATTTATTTGAGTGCGTATGACAACCTTGCGCATAACCGGCCTGCTGCTGAATGGCAACTAATGAAAGATGAGTTTTATAACCAGGAGCGGCAGGGAATTGGAGAGATATATCCTCTTTATATGGAGTTAGCTGGCCGGTTAATAATGAACCTGAATTTCATCTTCGTCAATTTCTATGACTGTATTTTCTTCGAATAGAGACCGCAATGTTTCAATATTTTGCTGGAATAGACGAATTAAGTCATTATTGTTAATATTTCCGGTCGAGACAACCAACAGTTTCTGTGGATGACCTTCCAAAATATAGTTATCCAAAAAATCACTGTCTTTTGAAATCACAATTCTATTCTCTCGGTCGGCAACTTCAATTATCTCTTGGTCTGAAGTAGCATTTTTTTGTGGTAATTCAAGAGTATGCTTGCTGTCAATATCTTTAGTGGATAAAAACCGGGCTAACCGTCGTGGTAGCTGAGCATCTACTAAAACTTTCAATGAACTATTTTTTGCGACTTTTTAGTTTGGGTAAGTCGAGCAGCATATTCCAAGCATGCCAACAGATCTTCTTTTTCTAAATCCGGATAATCTTCAAGTATTTCTTCACTACTCATGCCTGATGCCATCAGATCCAACATCGAATCGACTGGATAACGCAGTCCACGAATTGTCGGTTTACCATGGCAAATATCCGGTTTTTTGGTAATTCTATTTAAGAGTTTTTGACTCATAACTATAACCTGTTTTTTCTGATAATACACAATCAAATAACGATTGACAACCTCAAGTAATTTGGTGCCTTTTTGTGAGGACAGCTAACCTCTAATTATACCAACAAGGGTAGCATATAAAAATTGACCTGCAAATAATATGAGAGGCATCCCTGATCATATAAATCACGGTTCATATTCTGGGTGTCAATTTAGAACTGTGGTTCACTTAATAGCTGCGATGAACTGTGCATTTCCACTGTGCAAAATCGGTTCCTGCCCATCACAAGTCTTCGACTACACAAAAGGAATGGATAAAACGCCGGCTACTGCAGTACAAACCGGAAGGTAATGGTTCCCCACTGGTTCTGCTGCGGCACGCCTGCGGGCAGCCGCGAGAAGCGCCAGCTGCGGAGGGTGCGGATCACTTCGCGCTCGAGCTCGGCGTTCATTTTTTTCAGGGGGATAATGCGCCCGATTGTTCCATCCGGTCTTACCTCAAAACGTATGGTAATCGTGGCTTCCGAATCCGCCACATTGTCCGGCAGCGGCTGTACCATGGGCGCCCTGTTGATATTGCCTTCAAAACTCAGGTTGTAGGGAGACGATTTTTCCGTATCGGTGCCGGTTCCCTGGTCGGCATCCATCTGTCCCTCGGCTCCCTCCTGGTCGCCGCTGGTTTCCGCCCCTTCCTCAACGGTTTCTGCCTGTTCCGTTTTGGGTGGGACCGTAACCTCCTCCTGCTGTTCCTGGGCCGTTTCCTCCTGCGGTTCAACCTTGTCGGTATCCGGAGTCTCCAGTTCCTCTTCCTGGATCTCCTGTTCCTGGTCGGGGGCATCTACCGGCTTGGTGGTCTCTTCGGTGGTGGCCTCCTGCTGTTCCTCGGGCTGGGTTTGTTCCGGCTGCGGCTCTTCAGGCTCCGTTTCGGAAGGATCCGGGCGCGTGGCGACCTGTTCGGCCTGTTCCTCGGCATACTCAGCCTGCGTTCCGGTGCGAAACTCTCCAAATTCAACCTCGATAAACGAGGGACGCAGATTTTGATTAATGCTGAATGTATAAAGCAAAAAGAAGATCAGAAGCACAAGATGCAGCCCTCCCGTTACCGTCAGGGCAAATCGATCCTCTTCTTTTATCTTTTCCAATATCATGCTAGTCTAACTGGACCCTCGTTCCGTTGCCATGATTATACGCAGGTCTAGTGCTTTGGCAATATTCATCACCCGCACCGCATTATCGATAATAGCGTCCTTGTCAGCCCGTAAAACGAGAGTGCCCTGCGGTTTGTTATTCCGGGCTTCCCGAATGGCGGAGGCCAGCATTCCGGTACTGGCCGGTTCACCGTCAACAAAGAATTTGCCATCCTGGGTAACAGTCACTGTTATGTACTGGGTCTGGGTTTCAGCGCCCGTCTCCGCTTTTGGAATTTCCACCTTGATGCCGTAGTTGGTCACAAACGACGATGTAAGCAGAAAAAAGATAAGCAGGAGCAGTACAATATCGGTCAGTGACGACTGTGAAAACAGTGTAAGCGGCTCCAGGCGGTCATCATCTTTTCTAAAATCCATTGTTACATCACTCCTTTATGTTCTTTTTCGGCATCTTTCTTCCGGGATGGAGTCTGCAGCATCTCAATAAAGTCAGAAGATGCATTCTCGAGCTCGTGCACCATCCTGTTAATCTTGCCCAATAAAAAGTTGTAAAATCCATAGGCAAAAATACCCACAATAAGACCGGTGGCCGTGGTAATCAGGGCCTCCCATATTCCACCGGCCAGCACGCTGGGATTTACATTTCCCTGCAGCGCCTGAATATCCATAAATGCCTCAATCATACCGGTTACCGTACCCGTAAAGCCAACCAGGGGCGCCACACCGGCGATAGTGGCCAGCCAGTTCATCCGTTTCTCCAGGTGAAAGATCTCTTTTTTGCCGGCATTATGGATCACATCCTCAATATCACGAATGGGGCGACCCAGGCGACGTATTCCCGCTTTCAAAATACGCGCAAGCGGTTTGTCGATACCGTCGCAGTAGGTCAATGCCCGCTGGCGGTCGCCATCCTTGAGCATGCTTTCAATAGTGCGGAGGAACTTGTCGATCTCCATGCGGGAGTTGTTGAGCGACCGCCACCGTTCAGCGATGACATATACCGCCAGCACTGAAAGTATGAACAGCGGAATCATCAGAATTCCGCCTTCGACGAGCAGGTCAAAAATTGACATCGATTGTTGCTGCAGTGCCACGCCGGCTGTATCCTGGGCGGCACCTGTGGTATCAACTTGTTGGATCAGAAAAAATAAGATAGCGTACATATACAAAAAGGTTTTCGTTTGTTACCTAATACGTTTAATAAAAAAGTTGTTGCTTAGTGAACCGGGCAGCTTTTGAGCAGTTTCCTGCGCATCAGCGATCGTCTTGAACTGGCCCAGCCCAATTCGCCAGTATTTTTCGCCATTTACGATGGCGGATACCAGTATGGTCCGGTATCCCTCCTGACGCATATTGTGATATATTTCTCGCGCATTTTTCTGGTTTTGCATTGAGTGGACGACAATGGTGTACCCATCATTCGCTTTTTTATTCAGCTTGCCCGTCAGACCATAAACGGAACTGGCCGCCGAATCGTCTCCATCATCACTTGCTACTTCATTCGCCGTTTCAGGTTCCGAATGTTCCGACTCTTGCCCGGCTTCGGGGCTGTCTTGCGGTGGTTCTTGCCGACTCGCCGTTTCGGAACCGGCATCCGGTTCCCGGTCGTTGCCTTCTCCGGCAGACCCATTTTCCGTTTCCGGTTCCACCGAACCATTCTGCTGGGTCACCGCTGCCACCCCCGAATCATTGCTCATATTCCGGGAAGAGTCTGGCTCAGATGTCCCTGCCATATTATACACCAGCCAAACTGCTATGGCAACAAAAATGACGGAGGCGGCGGCAATCATTACAAATGATGCGGTCTCGTCGCTCTTTTTTTGCTCTCCCGCTCCGTTGGCTGTCACCTTTTTTGTCGACTCCGGTTTCTCTTCGGGTACAGGAACAGGCTTCTTCACTTCCCGGGGTTCCTCCCGCTCATCCAGCATCGGCTCTTTCCCGGACTCCTTTGGCTTTTGCTGGCCGGGATCGCCTGTTGTTTCATCAGCCGCCGGCTCCTCTTCCCCCTGTATTTCGGCATCGGGTTCAGAATCGCTCTCCTCTTCCGCCGTGGATTCGGGAGACTGTTCTTCATCCTCCCAGCCCCAGATGTCTTCATCCTCGGGCCAGACCTCGCTTTCCTGGTACTCTTCGGCCGTCTTCCGGTCGTCAACCTCATCCTCCTCTTTCTCTGCGGATGGGGTGGCGGGACCGGTCATCTCTTCAGGCTCTTCGTAGGCCCCGATCAGCTCGATCGGCTTCATGCCCGCATATTTGTTGTTGATCTCCGTCCGGAGTTCCTCCGACGGTTCAAATGTCAGCTCCCCCTCCTTTGTAAGGAACCGACCGAATTTTTCTATTTCAAATCCTTCCTCCTGTTCTGCGACCTTGTGAATCCGGCTGATCAGTTCAACAAGCTGCTCTTCGGCCTGTTCGGTCGACATTCCTGTTTTTTGTGCCAGTAGCTCAACCAGTTGTTCTCTGTTTATTTTCATACCCCTAATCTAACCTTTGTCCGGAATAAACGTGATCACATCCCTGGGTGGTACCATCACCACCTGCCCATTTGCGTGCTGCTGCTGTCTCTGTTTTAAATGTATCTGTTTAAATGTGCCCAGCCCCCTGATCTGTATCTCATTTTTCCTGGCTACCTGATCGCGAACAATATCGGCAAAAGCGTCGAGAAATTCTTTCTTCATCTTAGTCCAGCTTTATGGTTACCCCTCCATAGGCCTGAAAAGGACGCTCTTCGTATCCATCCCAAATTTCGTATTCCTGGCTCAGCAGGTTCTTCATTTTGGCATACACCCCGATACGGTCGGTAATCTGAATGTCGACCTGTCCACCGAGCATGAAAAATCCTCCCAGTGTGGTGCCGGAAAGAGCCGTTCTTTCACTGACATAATCAGCCCACGCCTCAATCCTTAATTTTTCAAAAAACTTGGCCGATGCTCCCGAATTGACTCCCCAGGATTCCTCGAACGGGATATCATTGCCGTTACTCAGTTTTGGCTGCTGGACATATACCCTGGCATCGATCCAGAACTTTTCAGGCACCAGCTGGTGGGTCGCTCCAACTTCGCCCGTGACCTTGTTGGCATCCATATAATTGATGCGATAGTACCCGCTTTGGTTACTGCTGGGAAGCGCGCTCCGTCCAAAATAGGCGTAATGCTGAGCCTGCATGTATCCCACCCGGGCATACATGGAACTGCCGGGCAGGTACTCCAGGTTAATGCTGCCGCCCGCCTCCGTCCTGTATGTGTGACGCAGTGGAGTCTGATGATTCAGAAACCGGTTCAGGTTGTGCAGATTCTCAATCGTTTGAACTTTGGGACTCCCGGAAAGCTGGCCGGAAATCGTCAGATTATCCCCGATCCAGTGCTTGATACTCAGCGAGAAGCCGGGATAGACTTTATCCTCGAAAGGGTTTGAGGTATAAACGGCACCGGCACCGGCATCTACCTGTGTGCTGTAGTCCAACAGGCGGCTATACTGGCCTCCCGCCTGCAGCGTCAGCCAGTTGTTGTTGCCCTGGGATCTGAGATTATAACTGCCTCCCCTGCCCGAGGCATACAGCCCGTATGTTTCCTGGAGACGGCTGCCCGCCCATTCTTTCTCAAAATCTCCGGAGAAGACCGTCTCTGCAGCACTACCTCCGATATCACCCGCTTCCATCGTCATATCGAACCAGCGGACTCCAATGTCGGCATTCCAGCCCTCGATGGAGTTTTTATATTGGTCCAGCGCCGCTCCCGCATTGACCCCGGTGTATTTTTTCCTGGGACCCGGGGGGACATCCACCAACAGGGTATTCAGATTATCCAGCTGGAAAAGCCGGTTAAAGCTGCTTTCGGCGCCTCCCAACAGCTTGAGAGAGGTGTTGCTGTTAATTTTCGTGGCGTATTCAGCGTCAGCATCAAAAAAGCGGAAACTGCTGTTTTCCGTATCCAGGTGACCGTCCGAGGAGTGGTAATCCAATCGCCCGCTGGCGTAACTCGTTTGCGAGAACCGGTTGAATCCCCAGAACTCCAGCTCCGGACTTACAAAGCTTCCTGCTCCCGCCCTGCCGAATGCACGAATTTCCTCCTCGTAGTGCAACGGATCGTAGGCGGGAGGGGCGGGGCGGCTCAGGTCGGTAATCGGCAGGTTGGCCACGACCTCTTCATCCGTTTCCATAAACGGCTGCCGGTTCGGATCCACCTGGTACACGCTGGGTTCCGGATTGAATCCCAGGATGGGCTGGCGTCGCAATCCCGGGAACCGCGCCGTAAACTCACTCCGAATTTCAATATCCTGGGGATCGATTTCCGGGAGAAGATTGCTTTGGGCATCCCCCTGCTGAGCGTAAAGATCAGACACACTCAGCAAGGCGGTGCATGAAAACAGGAACAAAAATGATAAACCCAGCCGCTTCATATTGCCTTTATGGTTTGGTTCAGTTTGCATCAAAGGTACTAATTTTTCTTCAAGGATTAAGGCACAGAGTGATATAAACGCCAACTATTCTTACTTATTGGTGACGTTTCTGTTTCCCGGCAGTTTTGAACACGCAGAGCACACTTCTCAAAACCCTTCAGGGTCTGGACGTTTTATACAACGGGCTTGCCCTGCTTTGTGGCCCTGAACTTGTCAACAGCCAGGAGAATCGGGGTCAGAGTGCTGACCATCAGCACCATGGCGGCATGGGTGACAGTGGCATAGGCGATACCTGTAACTGCCGGAACTGCAAATAAAATGAGCAGCGTCTGCTTTACAAAATAATGGTAGGTTCCCACCCCTCCGGGCGATGGTATCGCGATCCCGATCGCCGAGATGACGGTAATGACCAGGGCATCCAGCAGTGAGAGATCAAATGTTGTCTGCATGTCAAACATCCAGAACGGGATATAGGACATGAGCGTATACCCGACCCAGATCAGGCCGGTCAGGAGCACAAAAAGCCACCAGCGCTCCACCTCACGTGCAGCGGCGAGCCCCTCCCAAAACATCCGGAACAGCCTGCGGAGGCGCAGCACCCAGTACCCGAGCCATTCAAACTTTTCTGCCAGCGCCACCAGCATTTTCCAGGCGAGCAGCAGCAGTCCAAGGACCACGCCCCCCGCCAGGAGCAACCCGATTACCGTTTCCAGGGTCATGCCACCGCTGAAGAAGTCAACCGTCTGCCGGCCGAAAATCTGGCTTAGCAGCGATAGGTCGGTCACCAGGTACACCGAAACAATGAACATAAGAAACGCCATCACCCCCAGGTCAATTGCGCGTTCCAGCACAATGGTACCGATCAGTTTTGAAGAGCTCAGGTCCTCCCGCTTTGCTACATATACCGGCCGCGTCACCTCTCCCAGCCGTGGGAACACAAGGTTCAGCATGTAACCCGCCATCACCCCGGAAAAAAGAGTGAACCGGTCCAGGTCTTTTTTATCGTGTTCGATCAGCAGTTTCCAGCGCTCGGCTCTCAGGTAGTGACTGATAATTGCCACGATGACAAACGGGAGCACCCATCCAAAGCTGATCTGGCGCGCGTACTCCCATACTTCGCTGAATACGACATTGCGAAATGCCAGCCAGAGGAATACCCCGCCGACAGCAATAGTTCCCCCAATTTTCAGACCTTTTTTTAACATCAGGTTATCGGTGCTTCCTTTGGACTAACTGGTTAACGGAATTTTGGGTAAGATTGCTAATTTCGCATGTCGATTATTTCGGCCTGTTTCGGGTAATCCAGCACAAAAAGTCCCGGTTCCTGCTGAATAAACGAGCCTGCACCAAACGTGGTCGTAATTAAGTTATCTGCCTGGTCGCGGGCAAATACTCTGCGTGGAGTCAAGTCTCCCGCCAGGGTAATTTCCACCTGTTGGAATACTGAAAACGGGTCAGCCGATGCCAGCGTAATGAGTGTCTGGCTCTCTTTTTCCTGCTGGTTCTCCACCGTGTAGGTCGTGTCGGCGCCGTTGAGGAAGCGGGAAGGGGCAAAGTCATCTTCCTCCGCTTCATACGTGCTTACGATAACCCGGTTCCGGTTCTTGTCATAGACCCGGGAGGTTTCCCCGTCTACGACTACGGACTGCTGGTTGTTCTGCACCTTGTACTTGTTTTCCCCCACCCAGATCGTACCGCTCGTTTCCACCGTATCTCCGGTATAAGAATCTATATACTGGTGATTAAACTCCGACTTGAAAACCACTCCCTCGTTAAACTTGCCGATCAACCGGTCAAAAGGGGTTTCCTGTGCCTGCGTGGCTGTCGCGCCAAGCGACAGCAGCAGACCTGTTAACAGAAGCAGCAACCATTTATCTATCAAATTCATCCAGTTCATCTAACACGTGTTCCAATTCCTCTTCGTCCGATACCAGCACATCGCGGGCAGTACTGCCCTGGTACGGTCCCACGACACCGGCGTTATAGAGCTGATCGATAATGCGCCCCGCCCGGTTGTAGCCGATCTTGAGCTTGCGCTGCAACAGCGACACCGAACCCTGCTGATGGATGACCACTACTTTGGCCGCCGCTTCAAACAGTTCATCGATGTCATCAAGCGGATCGGGGATATCACCGCCGGTTTCGTCTTCGATAACGGGCAGGTGGTACGGTTCCTTGTATCCTTTTTGATTTCCAATAAAAGCGGTAATCCGTTCCACCTCTTCCGTGGAGACGTACGCATTCTGAATTCGGGTCATGCCCCCGCCGTTGGTATAGAGCATGTCGCCGCGCCCGATCAGCTGGTCGGCGCCGCTGGTATCCAGGATGGTGCGGGAGTCCACTTTCGAGGCCACCTGGTAGGCCACCCGCGCCGGGAAGTTGGCCTTGATCGTACCGGTAATCACATTCACTGACGGCCGCTGTGTGGCCACCACCAGGTGAATGCCGACCGCCCGGGCCAACTGTGCCAGGCGCGCAATCGGCTCCTCAATCTGCTTTCCGGCCGTCATCATAAGATCGGCCAGCTCGTCAATAACGACCACAATGTAGGGCAGGTGGCGGTGGTCGAGCTCCTCATCCAGTTCGCCGGCATCAAATTTTTCATTATACGCCTTGATGTCGCGCACCATCGCCATCTTCATCAAGTCGTAGCGCTCATCCATCTCCATCGTCAGGCTTTCGAGCACTTCCTGGGCGTCGGCGGTATCGGTGGTAATAGGCTCTTCGGAGCCCGGCAGCGTGGCCAGGAAATGATTCTGGATATTGCGATACAGTGAAAGCTCAATTTTTTTGGGATCAATCATCACGAACTTCAGGTTATCCGGGTGGCACTTGTAGAGCAGGCAGGTGATAATTGTGTTGATCCCCACCGTTTTGCCCGAACCGGTAGCCCCGGCGATGAGCAGGTGGGGCATCTTGGTCAGATCCCGCAGGAACACCTCGTTTTCAATGGTCTTTCCAAAAGCGACCGGCAGCTCCGCTTCCGTCTCCACGAATTTCTTGGTATTGATAACCGACTTTATAAAGACCGTCTCCCGCTTGCGGTTCGGTACCTCGATGCCCACCGCGGAACGTCCCGGGATCGGGGCAATAATGCGCAGCCCGTGCGCCGCAGTCGCCATCTTCAGGTCATTGGCGTAGCTTTCGATCTTGCTTATTTTTACATCCGGAGCCGGATCCAGCTCATACAGTGTTACCGTGGGGCCGACGATAGCGTTGATGCTGCGGATCTCTATCTTGTGGCGCTTCAGCTTGTCCAGGATAATCCGCTTGTTTTCCTTGATCTCATCCAGATCCACCTCGTTCCCCTCGTTCGGTGGTGCATCCAGGATATCGATACCCGGGAACTTGTATTTTATCTCGGGAACCTCCTTCGCCTTGTCACGATTTTTGCGATCCAGCTCGCGTGCCCCGGCTTCCTCATCCCCTTCTCCCACAAACACCGAAACCTCTACATCATCGTCCTCATCCCCGATCTCCCCGTCGGCCACTTTCTCGGTCTTGCTCTTGTCCAGGATAGCCCGGGGGCGTTGATCCAGATCCTTGATCTCCTCCTGCTCCTGCCGGCGTCGCTGCAGATCCTCCTGTTCAGACGCTTCTACAATATCATCGATCGATCGTTCTCCGCCTGCCGGTACATGCTGTTGATCCGTTTCGGAAGAGGCGGTTCTACCCTGCTGCTTCATCTTCTTTTCCGCCTGCTGCTGGGCCTGTACCTCCTGCCGCCGTTCTTTTTCCGCCTTTTTATCGGCTTTGCGCCGGGCCCGCTCTTCTTTCCGCTGTTCAATCGACTCCCGCAAATTGGCAATCCAGCCCTTGACGGCATCCACCGTTTTTTGAAGGTCGCGATCCAGCAGCACCAGCACGGTTACCACGAACAGCACGCCCAGAATAATTATCGATCCGATGCCCGTAAGATTGTGCAGCAGGCTGGACATGGCGATGCCCGAAGCCCCCGGCCAGACCGAAGAGTAGGCTGACAATTCATTATAAAACCAGCCCAGCATGGTGGACAGCAGCACCATGCTCCAGAGCCCATAGACCGTGGCCCACAGCATCTGTTTAACCTCCCGCCCCCGAAACACAAACCAGCCGTATCCCATTATGATGAGTGGAATTATGATGCTGGTATACCCGAAAAGGCGGTATACAAACAGGTGGGAGAGGTAGGCCCCCACCACGCCCAGCCCGTTTTGTACCCGCAGGGCGGGCCCACGATCAACTGAAAAAATTGAATCTGACGAGAGGGACTGAATCAGGGCGTAGTCGGAGGTGTGGTACGTGACGATACTCAACCCAGTGAGGGTGGCTATCGCCATGATCAGAATCCCCAGGATCTCCATCTTGCGGGAGGCAGAGATTCCGCCGGCCATCGCGCCCGATTGTTTACTTTTTGCCATTGGCGTCCGTAATAATTCCTTCTTTCAGGGTTGGTAGTATATCCATCGCATTTAACCGGCTGCAAAAACCGATATCATCGTTTTGGGTTATTTCATCCAACCGCTTGGCGTGGTTCGATTTCCGCAGCGTCTGTTCTATATCATTACCAAATTTTTCGTAAAGACCAAAAGCGACTTTTGTTCCGTCGCTGGCCTCCTCGGTAAGCTCTCCACCCGACAATTCATGAATGATATTGCCCGCACAGAGCAGGTCCTCCAGCGCCAGGCGCCCCTTCCAGCCGGCACAGACCAGTACGATCTCCTGTTCCACTTCTCTCAGACGCCTCAGTATGCTCTCAAGGTTCAGAAAACTGCCGACCAAAATTTCCCTAGCCATCGTAGAACGTTTCAGGGCCTTGGTACCGTTGGAGGTTTTAAAGATGATGGTTTTATCCCTGACGGCTTCCTCGGTATACTCAAAGGGAGAATTCCCCAGGTCGTAGCCTTCCACTTTTTTGCCATCCTTTTCCCCACACAATAAAAAGTTGGGGGAATCGAGATTGATCGAAATTTTGCCCGCGGCGTCCATATCCTGCACCGGAATAACGCCCTTTGCCCCGTTATTCAGGGCTGTAACGATGGTGGAGCTCGCCCGCAGCACATCGATTACCACGGTCACTTTATCGCGCAGCTCTTCTTCTTGAAATGCGAGAGCTGAAACACAAATATCTATACTGTTAATCATGCAGAGTCATTAAATTAGTTAAATCAACAGGGAAATTGACGATTCAAACGTGAATCCCCACTTCGGCTAATATACGATTTTGATCGGGCAACTCAGTTATTTCTTTGAGATAAACGGGGGGCGGACGACTGTGGCCTCCGCCCTCTTATTTCTTATCTCAATGAAAACTTTTGTTCCCTCACCGGAAAAAGAGCGGTCGACATAGCCCATGCCGATAGCTATACCCAGGGTAATGGATTGCGATCCGCTTGTGACGAATCCGATCCGGTTTCCCTGGCTGTCCAGCATGCGGTACCCGGAACGGGGAATGGCCCGATCTTCTTCTACGGTAAACCCGACCAGTCTGCGCTGAACGCCCTCCTCCTTTATTTTCTGCAGTGCCGTCCGGCCGATAAACTCGCCTTTATCCGGCTTTGTCAGCCAGCCCAGGCCCGCCTCTAGAGGATTGGTATCTTTCGTTATATCATTGCCGTACAGCGCATAGCCCATCTCCAGGCGCAGGGTATCGCGCGCGCCCAGTCCACACGGCCGGATACCGAATTCCGCCCCCGCCTCCATTATGGAATTCCATATCGCTTCCGGTTCTGCCTGGTTCTGGTCAAAATAGATCTCAAATCCCTTTTCGCCGGTATAGCCGGTGGCAGAAAACACGACATCTTCAAAACCGGCACATTTTCCCACCCGGTAGTGGTAGAAACTGATCGCGCTCAGGTCGATATCCGTCAGTTTTTGCAGGGTTTCGACCGATTGCGGTCCCTGCACCGCCAGCAGGCAGGTATCCGCCGACTGATCTTTCACTTCAGCTTCAAACGTGTTGTGCCGGCGTATCCACCGCAGATCCTTCTCAATATTCGAGGCATTGACAACCAGGATATAACCGTCTCCGCCGGAAAGCCTGTACACCAGCAGGTCATCCACAATACCGCCGTCTTCATAGCACATGGCGGAGTATTGAGCCTGGTTCTCCTTTAGCCGGGACGCATCATTGATCGTAACATGCTGTACCAGCTGTAATGCTTCCGGGCCATGCACGTAAAACTCTCCCATATGAGATACATCAAACAGGCCTACGCCATTTCGCACGGCTTGGTGTTCTTTTGTAATGCTGCCGTACCGGACCGGCATATCGTACCCGCCAAAATCGACCAGTCGGGCCCCGAGATCCTGGTGGATGGTATAGAATGGAGTTCGTTTCGACATCTCTGTTCGTTAATAAATTCAAAATCTCCTGAAAAACTCCCGCTGTATGAGCGCGTCATGTTAAAAACAGGAGGTTGTACAAATTGCCCGAAATACAATGATTTCTTACCTGACAATTTTCCAATACTTATTTTCAGCGCTTGCAGATGATACTGTATCCGCTATCTTTTCCGCCTTGGAATATCTCACTTTATTCCCCTATTTGGCAAGAAATGATTCGGCCTGTTCCGTTGTACTGCGCCCGCCTGCAATATTCAGTGTCCAGAACTACTCAACGCCCCAACCATTGATCGCCATGCCCGCCCAAACGGCCCCGATGCCCACCAGGAGCTGCAGCGCCAGGTAAAGTCCGGTTTTCAGGAATGCGGATCGCTCCATCAGTACAAACGTATCGAGCGCAAAGGAGGAGTAGGTGGTAAACGCCCCCAAAAAGCCGGTAAGAACCAGCAGCCGAAGTTCTACAGGGAAGACGTGCCTCAGCTCCAGAAGAGAGACGAGATAACCGATCAGGAAGCATCCCATGATATTGACTACGACGGTTCCGGCAGGAAACGCCTCTTTGCTGATGAAAAAATACGTGGCTTCATCCAGCAGGTAGCGAAGGCAGGCGCCGGCAAAACCTCCCGCACCGACAAGCAACAACTTGTACATATACAATCTTTTTGAGTTTACATTGAATGCCAGAACAGGAGTCATCAGCTCTGCCGTTATTTACCGGGAGCGGTTAAAGGCGAACTCCATCGCCGTAAATTGAATCATAAAATAGCCAACGGCGGGAATTTAGCCAAGATTGGTCCCCATCCCTTTGAGCACCCCGCACCTGAAATGGGGAGCGCCTGCGATTTAAGTACCCCTTTATCTTTGGCCGCGCCAAGGGACCAGTTAACCCTGGAAAACGCTCAAGCAGTCGCGGATAAAGAGTACCGCCAGCCTGTAATGTCGCCGCTGTTTACCGTTGACCAGAGTTTCATTCCCCTGCCCGCATAAACTTTTACATTTAATGCTGATTGCAAGTTATATTAAGCAACTGTTTTTTAATACCTTATCCAAGCTTTGCGAAACATTGCCCTTTTTTGATTAAAGGGTATTTTTCCTTACCTTTTTTCATCTTTTTACAGGGCCTCGGAGGCCTGATATGGTACATACGCTCACTTTTCTAATCTAAATAACAGTACATAGTAACGCATTATGGATTTATTCGACAAATTGGAGGGCAGACCAGGTCCACTTGGGGAGTTCACTTCTGATGGATATGGATATTATACTTTCCCAAAACTTGAAGGTCCCATTGGGCCCGTAATGAAATTTAACGGTAACGACGTAATCGTGTGGAGTGTCAACGATTACCTCGGCGTTGGCAGCCATCCCGAAGTACAGCAGGCTGATATTGACGGTGCCGAAAAATATGGATTCAGCGCACCGATGGGCGCCCGCCTGATGACGGGAAACTCTGATGAACATGAGGCCCTTGAACGAGAACTGGCTGACTTCGCCCACAAGCCTTCTGCCCTGTTGCTTAATTATGGTTACCAGGGAATTATGAGTGTTATTCACGCCCTGGTAGATCGCAATGACTACCTTATTTATGATGAACTGAGCCACGCTTGTATTGTTGATGGGAAACAGCTGGCGATGAGCGACAAATCGGTCTTTAAACACAACGATGTTGAAAGCTTTGAAAAACAATTAAAGCGGGCCCACCGAAATCTCGGACCCAATGGTTCCGTACTGGTGGTAACTGAAGGGGTGTTCGGCATGACCGGTGACCTCGGAATTTTAAAAGAGATGATCGCCCTTAAGGAAAAGTACCCGTTCCGCCTGCTGGTGGATGACGCCCACGGATTCGGCACGATGGGGGAAGATGGTTCAGGGACCGGTACGGCTCTCGGATGCCATGACGGTATTGACATCTATTTTGGTACGTTTGCCAAGGCTGTTGCCCTGATTGGCGCTTTTGTGGCGACCGAGCCTCGTGTGGTTGAATTCCTGAAAGCCAATGCCCGGAGCCAGATTTTTGCCAAGTCGGTTCCCATGCCCATTGTAACATCGGCCCGCAAGCGGCTGCAGCTTATCAAGGACCATCCCGAGTGGCGCGACCAGCTGTGGGAAAATGCCACGAATCTGCGGAACGGACTCCGCGATATCGGCTACAACGTGCTGCCGTCGGAAAGCCCCGTAACGCCGGTTCTGACCAAGGGCAGCACAGACTTGTGCCAGACCATTATGCGACAGTTGCGTGAAGATCACGGAGTATTTGTCAGTGGCGTTACCTACCCGGTCGTACCAAAGGGCACCGTACTGTTGAGACTCATCCCAACTGCGGCTCACACCGACGAGCATATCGAAAAAACGCTCAAAGGCTTTGAGGCGATCAAGGATGTGGTATTCTCTGCAGGTGAGCGTTTATCAGCATAAGACAGGTTGAAAACCACTTGCGAACCTTTACATACAATTAAACCTCCAGAGTTTTAAAACCCTGGAGGTTTTTTAGTTCGCGACTTTACTTTGCTCATTCAGACATTAGGAAAGAAATATTTTCAGGAGGTAAAGAGCTTTTTAAAGAAGCCGAGCACACCCTTCTCTTCATCATTGTTTTCTCCCTTGCGACCTCCACTCAATTTGTCATAACTTGGCTTTGGGAGCTCCAGCTCGTTACTTTTCTGGCGCTTTTTACTTCGTTTGCCGCGGCTTCTTTTCCCTTTTTTTCGGTTTTGCCCTTTGTTTTTGCCCTTCTTCTGCTTTCGCTCCCGGACCTTCTTTTTCACCTCATCCGGCAGGGGCAGCTCCTGGGGTGCTTCGCCGAGCTCATTCTTCAGCTGATTGATATCACTTCGGTCCTGCTTTGAAACCAATGAGACAATACGCCCCGCCTTGCCGTCCCTGACCAATCCGGCCCGGTACCGGTACTCATCGGGATCGCCGGGCACATCGTAATTTATAACCTGTTTTACATTATCAAGGTCAAGCTCGGCGGCAGAGATATCTGCGATCAGTAGAAACTGGACATCGCCATTTGTAAAGTTGGCAAAGCGCTGGGCCCGCTTTTCGTCAGAAAGTTTGCCGTGCAGGCTGGTGGCTGAGTAGTTGCGCTTCCGGAGTACACGGTAGAGTCGATCCGTGCCCCGCTTGGAGGCCGTAAAAATGGCGCAGGTATCGGTGGGGCTGGAATCGATATGAGCCATCAGGGTGGTGATCTTCATTCGGTTGGGCACTTTGATATACCCCTGCTTCAACTGGCTTGGCACCTCCGGCGGCTCCTCCACCAGCTGTCCGTTGGAGCGTACCTGCTCAAACCCGACGACTTCAGGCTCATCCATGATAAAATCAGCCAGCGATTTGATCTCATCACTGAATTCAGCGGCATATCCCAGGGTCTGAAACTCACTCATGAGCCGCTTTTTAATATTCTTGATGGTCGATCCCATGTTGTAAGAAACAATATCCTCCAGCTTGTCGATGACCAACAGTTCTACATCGCGGAGAACCATAAGATTGTCTTCCAGGATGTTCAGGAGTCGTCCCGGGTTGGCGACCAACACCTGCACGCCCTCCTTTACCTCCTGCTCCTGCTCTTCCTGCTTCCCGTCAAGTCCCACAGTCGCACATTCCACCTGGGCGTGATATCCCATGGCCCAAAAGAGTTCATCGATCTTCTGGCCATCTTCGTGGTTGGGCGTCAACACCAGCACCTGGGTTCCCTTTTCGGCCTCATCATCCTTCGTCTGGATAATTCTTTCAAGGGCCGGTATGATAAAAGAACCATATTTTCCCTTGTCATCATCGGTTGCTTTTACAAGGACGTCTTTCCCTTCTACGGCCAGCGGAATTACCGACTGTTGAATCTTTGTTGGTTCCTGGTAGTTCACATCTCGAAGCCCGCTCATCAGTTCGGGGCTCAGATTCATTTCATCAAACGTCAAAGTACTCACCTTCTTTTTTTGTTAGCATTTACTCCGTTCAGCTCGCTTCAAATGCAAACGAGCGCTCAACACGCGGGAATATACAAAACTTATATACTTTGCTCACATCCCTCAAAGTGATAACGTATGGCTCACTTAAAATTGTCATGCAATCCCAGGGTATACCCCTCAGCCCGGATATACTGGTACGTCATCAATACAATTAAACACAAGCCGATGAGACCCAGTAATCCCGCCTCCGGACCAAAACGTCCCCCCGTAAACAGGTCGGGTCCCGTTTCATTCACCTGCAGCAGGGAGCTGCGGGAGGGGCTGCCACTGACCGGAAAGCCGAAAATGCCCCCCTGGAAAAAATTCCAGGCCGCATGAATACCGCAGGAAAGTGCCAGGCTCCCGGTAAAAAGGTAGGGCAGAGCCAGTACAATACCCGCAAGAATAATATTTACGGTTGAAACCGCACTGGCATTGGGATTTCCGGCATGCATAATTCCAAACAGGATGGATGAAACAGCAATGGCCAAAAATACCGCTGTTGTATATGATTTTTGGGAATACGAAAACCCCTCGATCATATTTGTAATCTGGTAGCCGCGAAACATCAGCTCTTCGTAAAATCCCACAAGCAGCATCCCCGCCAGGTACCCCAGCAGCGGCAGCGGGTAAGCCACGCTCCAGGCCCGCTCCCAGCCAAAACCGGAAAACGTGAGCCAGCCCATCAGCAGTTGAAGTACAAAAATACATCCCATGGCGAGCGCTCCCATGCCGATACCAACGCCCAGCTCGCTCCACCATCTTTTGTCGAATGCCAAACCCAGAGCAGCAAACGGGCGGTTGTCCAGGAAACGAACGGCGATCCACGTACTGAGCACAAAAGCGAAAGCACCGGGGAGGCGCCCCAGTAAAAATCCCGGCTGGTCGGTTCCATATGAAATGAGCATCTGGCCAGCATAAAGCAGGAAGATCATCAGCAAAAACTGGAGTAAAAGCCGCCATCCCGCCCTGAGGCGTTGCTCCTCAAAATTATAGAATATATTCATCAACTGAGAAACATTTAATGTTGAATATAAGTTGTAGGTGTCCTAACCTAGGATTTCATCCTAAAAGAACAAACTTTTTTATGAGTGACCGATTTGTACTGCACGCTTCCAAAGAGACGGTGGAAACCGCTTTTGGTGTAACGACCCAGCGCGACGACTACTTTGAGCCGAACTACAACATAACACCGGGTACCCGGGTCCCTGCAATTTTTTATGAAGAGGGGAATCGCAGAATCTATGATTTCCACTGGGGACTTATACCCGAGGGGGCTGAAAATGAAAAGGAGGGTCAGCAAAATCTTACCCTCCCGGTGGAGGCCCTGAATGATGAGAAGTATGCAACAGCGTTCAAACAGCGCCGATGCCTCGTACCCGCCAACGGGTTCTACAAGTGGAAAACAGGTGAAAAGAAGAGCACCCCGTTTTATATTCGCCTGCTCTCAAACGAGGTGATGGGACTGGCAGCCCTGTACTCTGTCTGGCAGTCGAGCAGCGGGCGCGATGTATACTCGTTCGCACTGATCAGTACCGAGGCCAACGCCCTTGTTCAACCGGTGGACGACCGGATGCCGGTCATCATACGACCGGAACATTATTCGGCCTGGCTTGGCGAAGGGGGCCCCGAGATAGCTGCAGAATCAGCGATACTCAAGCCGCTGGATCTCACTGAAATGGCGGTAAACCGGGTGACCGAAGAGGTCAACGACCCCGACAACAACCACCCGGAGCTGATCCAGCCAATACCCAAGTAATCTCAAAAGTCGTCGTTCATAGTTCCCAGCTGGTGATTTTTTTGGGAATACTCATCATTTCTGCTTTACGCCTGGCATTTTCCGGTATCTGCGTGCAATACCAACGGTTTGAAATAAAGATGACAAGCCGGAAGCACCCGGCTTCACTCTCCCTGCTTGTAGATACGCATGGTGGGATAGGCCAGCTCGATGTCCTCCTCCTTTTCAAATTCCGTCAGGATATCCTCCCAGATCGACTGCCCGACACTCCGGCGGCGGCGCGGGTTGGATAGGTGGCGAATAGTGAGGTTGATCCCGCTGTCCTTTACATCTGTGTACACGATGGGCGTCAGGTAGCGATAATGAATCAGGTAGGATTTGCTCGCTTTTTTGACCTGCTGCTCGGCATCCGTAACTGAATCCTGCAGGTGTTTGTCCGCTATCTCCTGGAGAAGATCTTTGGCTTTTTTCCAGTTGCTCTCGAATGTGACCAGCACTTCCAGTTCATTCCAGATAAATTCAAAATCGCTGGTATAATTGGCAAGTGGTTCCGTAAACACCTTGTGATTGGGAATATGGATAACACGGCCGGTACTCTGGTCGGCATGTACCCAGTTGCCGATTTCCAGCACGGTGAATTTAAACACGCGTGTATCCACAACATCACCCTTTGTGTCTCCAATCTGGATCCGGTCTCCCACATCAAACGGCCGCCTCCAAATGATGAAAATCCATCCCGCAAAATCGGTTACAGGATCACGCAGGGCGATGGCCAAACCGGCAGAGAGCAGTCCCAGGAAAGTGGCTACGGACTGGAGCCCTTCAAACCATATTCGCCCCACAATAAAAGTCCCCAGGAAAACGATAAAATAGGTCAGGTTCTTCCGCCACTTGTATTGAACCGCGGTGTCCTTAACATTCCGGTTCACAATGCGGATTATAAAAAATCGGATCAGCCAGAGCACCAACACCACTGCAACAGACTCGATTACCTGCAGGGTTACCCCCGACGAGGTGCTGATGCTGTTGCCAAACCTGTCCAAAAAATCCTGAAAATCCATGATCGATTCACTCAAATTGGGAAGAATACCAATGTACAATAAATTACCATCAGGCTGAATGCAAAATTTTAGTTCTCACACACATTGTGATAGAACAGGATTTTGCCTAACTTTGTGGCTCTGAATAAAGAATCAAAGATATTATGCTTTATACCATAATCATTACACTAATCGTCATCATCAGCGTACTTCTAACGATTGTAGTACTGTTGCAACCCGGCCAGGGGCAGGGACTATCCGGCGGCGGAATAGCCGGCGGAATGGCGGGAGGAGGCGGACTTGGCGCACGGCGCGCCGCCGATCTGTTGTCGAAATCCACTTCCGTACTAGCCGGCGCACTGCTGGCATTGTCTGTGCTGGCCAACTTTGCGATCGATAATGAAGGTCCTGCTGAAAGTGCCGTACAGCAGAGCGGCGTTGAACAGCCGGTACAGGACAACATGAACAACCCGTCTCAAACACCTTCTGCGGTGCCGGAACTGCCACAAAACGAAGGTAACACCCAGAGTGAGGGCGGCGCTGACAACAACGGTGGCGGAGACAATTAAGGGTTGTATACCCTGAACTTCCGGAACCTGATGCTGTTTGCGCAAAACCCCCCGAATGGGTGCGACGAGTATTAATTTTATCTCTCTGGTACTTTCAAACCTCCAGGGTTTTAAAACCCTGGAGGTTTTTTATATCCAATTTATCATCGGGGTGAGACGCTTTGCAGCAGGTCTACGCATTTCTTGCTCAACATTTGATCAAGAACGTATGACTGTAAGCCCCGCCCCCTCATTTGAGGGAAGTTTTACCACTCATTTCTAGCACCTCGGGCATCCTCAAAAACTCAAGGTCGCTCTTTCTCCTGGATGGAGGTGTTCCTTCTTATGTGACCTGAATACTCCCGCACTGTAAGTGCAGGCGTTCGTGTTTGGACTGAACGCCCTTCTCTATTCCAAACATTGCATCTTTTCTACAAGAAAGCTGATTACTTGTCTCCATGTTGGGTCCCTTCTCAAGGACGTTGCCAATTCGATTCCGCAGGGTTGGTGCATCCCCTGCGCAAGTAGTTGCCAGACTTTTTGAGGAGGCTTTACGATCAAAAACAGGCATTAAAAAAAGGTCCCGATTGCGAAATCGGGACCTTTTTAACCTAAACATATAAAAAGCAACGATTATGTAGCTTCGGGTGCCGGTTCCTCAGCCGCCATTTCATCAACCGTTTTGATATCCGCTTTTTTCTGCCAGAAGTAAAAAATAGTAAACAGTATGATCAGGGAGGCCGGGAACAGCGTCATATCGGCCAGGGTCGCCTGTCCGGCTGCCAACTCCAGTTCGGAGCCTGAAAGCCCCTGTTCAGAATACATGGCGCGATTGGAATCAATCCAGCCACCGATAATCGGTTGAAAAATAGCCGTTGAGAACATCCCCATTGCTCCCAGCAGTGAAAGCCCGAGAGCTCCTGTTTTGGGTGCTCGTTTGGCTCCCGTGCCAACCATTACCGGCCAGAAGTAACAGATGCCGATAGCAAAGAAGACGGCCGCAACATATGCCATGACACCGGTTGAAACGCTAAACAAGTACGTACCGATCGTAGCAAAGACAGCTCCACCCAGCAGAACTCCCGGTTGACCGAGCGCCTTCACAACAGGTCCTGCAAAGAAACGTCCCACGGCCATCAATCCTGTGACCAGCGCAAGGATAATCATCGGGCTTGCACCACTTTGAGCCAATACAATTTCCACCCACTGTTGTGGACCGAACTCCGAGATAGCGGTCAGCGCAAAGCAGAAGAATATGAATAGAAACACCGGATTGGTGAGTGCCTTGACGTTTTCTTTTAATGATTTCATCTCCTCCAGCTTGGGCTCAGGGAATTTTTGTCCCCAGAAAAGACCGGCATAGGTAATTGTCGGAATCATAATAATCCACATCTGGGCTTCCCAGCCAAAACCAAGGCCTGTCGAAAAGTTTGAAATTAAGCTGCCGAGTACGATACCGCCCGGGAACCACATGTGGAACCGGTTCAGCATTTTGTCAACCATGTTGCCTTCGTAGGCATCAGCAATCATCGGGTTACAGGCCGCTTCCGTACAACCGTTTCCAAGTCCGATGAGCAGGGTGGATATTAACAGCGTGGTGTATCCCCCGGCATAGATCGTAAGGACGATACCCAGGGTATGTACCACAAAGGCAAATTGCATGATCCTTTTGGGACCAATAGCGTTATAAAAAATACCGCCCAACACCATGGAAATGGGAAATCCAAAAAACCACATGGAATTAATAAAACCAAGTTGTTGTGCTGTCAACCCAAACTGATCTCCCAACTCCGGTAGAATACCAGCCCGGATGGCAAACGTAAAGGCCGTAGTAATTAGTGCAAAACAACTTCCCAGAAAGAGTCTTCGCTCGTTTACTTGTTCGCTCATATTATTTGTTTTGTTCTAAAGTTATAGTCACAGTTTATCACTCATCCACATATATAAGAGGCTGTATCCCCAGCAATCTAATCCCTTTTTATTAAATTATTTGATGGATAAGCTAATCCGCATTGAATATGATGATCTAAAATAGAAAAGTCATTAAAGAATTCAATTTTTTTGAAATTATTTTACGAAGGGTTTTTCAAAAGTACGGGCAGCCCTGTTGACTATGACCTTCGGGATTGCAAAAATATGTTATGTTTACATATAACCGGATTAAATTATTCCACATCGCCCATCAGCTTTTTAACGCCCGGACTGGCCAGCAGTGCGATAATACCACCACCGCCCACGAACATGGCCACACTCCAGAAGAGGCTGCTCGGTGCCAGCGTTTCCAACTGGCCGGCCACGATGCCGGCAAACAGGTTGCCCAGCGCGGCGGCGACAAACCACACACCCATCATCTGGCTGACCCGGCTTTGGGGGGCCAGCTTGGTCATGGATGAAAGGCCCACCGGCGACAGTGCCAGTTCGCCACAGGTATGCAGGAAATAGGTGACCACCAGCCACGATACCGAGACCGGGGCCTCCGGGCTTGCATTGGCTGCCCCCCAGGAGAGCACAAAAAATCCGGCGGCCAGGCCCAGAAGGCCGAGGCCGAATTTTACCGGTATCGACGGATTTTGGTCGCGCGTAGCCAGCCAGGTCCACAGCCAGCCGAAAATCGGTGCAAATATGACGATAAAGGTCGGGTTGATAAGCTGCAGCGTACTGGCCGGGGTTTCCCACCCGGTGCCGATTTGATTCAACAGCCAGTATAAAAAGATTAGGATTCCCACCGAAGAGATGCCGATCACCCATTTGGCGAGCGACCAGAGGTCATCGCGCTTAAAAACGCGAAATACGGTGTATCCAACCGGAAGTGCTATAAGAAATGTGATCAATGCGGAGCCGTATCCACCCAAAAAGGAACTGGGACCGAAGTTGCGCTCGGTCAGATCCTGGGCAAAAAGGTTCAGGGATGAACCCGCCTGCTCAAAACCGCTCCAGAAGAGGGCGGCCAGGATAAAAAGCCAGAAAATAACCCCGAGCTTCTTCTTTTCTTCGGTGGTATGTCCCCCAAAAAAGATAATGTATCCAAAAAAGAGTACGGTGATAAGGACGGCTGCGTATCCCAGGTAACCCGCCATCGCCTCGAGCGTTACCTGGATGGCGCCGGAAGTCACCAGGAATCCAAACAGCACCAGCCCTGCAGCTATGAGAGAGACCATCCCGTAGAAGCGCCGGCCCCGCCTGTCGATCTTTTCCTGCGGCTCATCGATCTTAAGCTCCCCGGCATCTCCCAGAAACTTTCCACCAACCTTATAGGAGATCAGCCCAAGCACCATGCCGATGCCTGCCAGTGAAAAGCCGTAATGCCAGTTGTAGCCTTCGCCCAGCAACCCGCAAAGCAGGGGACCCAATATGGCTCCAAAGTTGATACCCATGTAAAAGATGGAAAAACCGGCATCGCGGCGGGCGCCCCCTTCGGGATAGAGGTCGCCAACCATGGAACTGACGTTGGGCTTTAGCAGCCCGGTGCCGATGACGATAAGCGCCAGGCCGAGATAAAAGAACGGCAGCGTGGGTATGGCCATGCTGAAATGCCCGGCGGCGATGATGCAGCCTCCCACAAAAACCGCTTTACGCTGACCCCAGAGTTTATCGGCCACCCAGCCGCCCGGCAGCGAAAGGACGTACACAAAAAAGGTGTAGAGCCCGTAAATAGCCGTGGCCTTGCCGACACTGAATCCCAGGCCCGGGTTGCTGCCGATCGCTTCGGCCGTCATAAAAAGGACCAGGAGCGCCCGCATGCCGTAATAGCTGAATCGCTCCCACAATTCAGTAAAAAACAGCGTGGAAAGTCCCCTTGGATGGCCGAAAAAATCTTTCCTCTGTGCGTCTATTGTACCTCCTGCTTGTCCATTTCCCATATACGTATGTTTTCATTCGAATTGCTGTTCCGACGGATACCACAGACAGACGCGTTCATGATAATTAAACCGCTATAGTGAAGCAACCTGAAAAGCCGGTACAAGTGCCAATTTTGATCAGAGAGGGGTCCATATTGGGTAACTTTACAGCATGATATTTGTGGGAAGCTACTGTGAATTAAATAATATGAGCCTGGTTTAAGAATTTGGCAGAGCCAGCGTTTTCTTGTCAACAAGTCCGTGTTGTTACTGTTCATATTATGTGACGAAAAAATAACCTGCAACCATCGCCGGCTGGTGAAATTTTTGTTGCGGTCACTCAATCAACAAAAATTTCGAAGGCCGGAACGATAGCAGCAATAAAATAAATGTTTTTGGACATTCTTACCCCGACTTGACGTTAAGTAACTTCGAGGTCGTAACGCCGGTGCCACATCATCTGCATCTATCGGGACATTTACTCCATGAAATGCAGGCTGGCTTTAACGATGAGCCATCCGTATCCTTAACGTGGCTGTTGTATGTGATGAAACCTGCGGTACTGCCTGCACGTGAACCGGGAATACAAGTTTAACCGTCTAACCTGACTACAATGGAAACGCTGCTTATTGCTATTGGCACCATCCTGATTATTGTGGGATTTGTGGGATCCTTTTTACCAATTATGCCGGGCCTCCCCTTTAGCTATGCGGGACTGCTGGCTTTGCAGCTCACAACGACGCCCCCTTTTAGCCTGCAGTTTATGATTACCTGGGCCATTATTGTGGTTGTGTTGATGGTGCTTGACAACGTTATTCCCGCCTATGGAACCAAGAAGTTCGGCGGCTCTGCCTACGGAATATGGGGTAGTATTGTGGGACTCCTGGCAGGATTTTTCTTTCCCCCTGCCGGCATTGTTGCCGGTCCGCTGCTCGGAGCCTTTGCCGGTGAGCTGATTGCCGGTAAAACGACCGACCGCGCCTTTAAGTCGGCCCTGGGTTCGTTTGCCGGACTCCTGGCAAGTATTCTGCTGAAAGTCATTGCTGCAGCCATGATGGGTTATTACTTTTTCAGCCATTTATAACAGTAGGATGATTTAGGGTTACTCTATAACGTTACGTTTCCCTTCGCCGGAGCTAAAACCATGGAACTTGATCTTAATCTGGTGCGGGCGTTCGCTCGTACTATCCACGGATCAACCAAAGGCTCAAGCGAGACGCTTGCGCCAGAACAGAGGTATTAATTGTTTCTTTACGCTCCAACTACGGTCACTGTACCAACAAAAATTTCAACGGCCGGAGAGGCCGTACAGCAATAAACTTATTTTGGGTCATTCACATCCCGAGTTGACGTTATTTACAATGTGAAACTGTTGAGGCAATATTTGCTGGGAAAACTCTGAGATATACCATTTTATATCAGCACAGTTGATCCTTGTCTCTATATTCCACTTACTTAAACCGCCTGCAGCTTGTCGATCGGGCTTTTGACGATACTTCCTTTGTTCCTGATAATATGGGTGTATATCATGGTTGTTTTAACATCCTTGTGGCCCAACAACTCCTGTACGGTACGAATATCATAGCCATCTTCCAGTAAATGAGTTGCAAAACTGTGGCGCAGCGTATGGCAGGTGGCGTGCTTGTTGATTCCTCCCTTTTTGACCGCCTGTTTCACTTTTCGCTGGATGGTAGAGTCTGACAGGTGATGGCGGTGCACCAGTCCCGACCGGGGATCTTTGGAGCGCCTGGGAGAGGGGAACAGGTACTGCCATTTCAATGTTGCTGCTGCATTGGGATACTTTTTACTCAGCGCTTTGGGGAGAAGCGTTTCAGCATAGCCGGCAGCTGCATCTTTTTTGTGAATCAATTTCACCCTTTGCACCTGTTCCTTTAATTGCTGTTTCGAGGTTTGGGGAAGTACGGTAATACGATCTTTCTTCCCTTTGCCGGAACGAACCTGAATCTGGTTGTATTCAAAATCGAGATCCAGCACCCGCAGACGCAGACATTCCGAAATACGAAGTCCGGCCCCATACAGCAACTGGGCTATCAGACCGGGGACCCCTTCCATATGTGCCAATACGTTCTGCACTTCACTACGGGTCAGAACCACCGGCAACTTTTGGGGTTTCTGTGCCCGCGTAAAGTCCATCATCTCCTCCAGGGGATCTTCCAACACATGGTTATACAAAAAAAGAATAGCACACAGCGCCTGGTTCTGCGTTGATGCCGCCACGTTACGATCTTCCGCCAGGTAGTTAAGATAGGCTACTACTTCTGGTTCCGCCATGTCCTTTGGATGGGTCAGATTATGGAATTTCACAAACCGTACAATCCACGAAGTATAGGCCTGCTCGGTTCGGTAGCTGTAGTTTCTGCGCCTGATTTCGGTTTTGAGTCTACTCAGCAGTGAAGATTTTGACATACCGCGCCTCTCTTTTCTCTTTGTTGAGGACTTTGAAACTGTTTTTTGCCCAATCTCGGTATGTTCGCGAATTCCGATTCCTCACTTGTAATGGATAAAAAGCGGTTTCGAATTCGCTGAAGCTTGGATACCGGACAAAAGCCCGTTTTTTCAAAGCCTCTTTGTTGCTGTTTATTTAAAAGTTGAATCGGATTATGAGATTGTAAAACATTACTGATGGTGTTAATGAAGAGTTTGTTATAAATCCAGTTCCCAGCGCTTACCCAGCGGGACATAGCATAATGAAGAGCTTTTCATTCAAAAAGCCACGTAGACTTTTTTGGGATTCCCCGAACTTGAATTCTCTTGTATTAGTGGATAATAAAAACCTGCGTTTTTCTATTCCAACAGTACCCTCTACTCAATAGACCGATAGACCCGTAATTCCTTACAAAATAATTTGATATTACATCAAGACCTTATGCTGCATCTCTTGACATAATATTTTATGATAACAGGTGCTTATTCCTCTTAACCCGGACACCACACTTGCACATAACACTATATGCTATTATGCTTGTTGATATAAGTTTAAGTTAGTTCGCTTACGGTATGGTAATGCCTTCATCTTTGTACCTTTTTAGCTCTCCTGCCTTAATCGTTTTAATTGCCTCGTCTAAGGCATAAACGCCCTGGTGCTTGCCCATCCATTGTGGGCTCCCATAGGTCTTTTCGTCACGATCTTCCACCCAGTGGCTCCGCAGCTCCGTAAGCAAACTAACCAGCGCATTAACTCGGACGGGCCTCGCCCCGTCCTCGGTCAAAGCGTTCGCTCTTGCAGTACCATATCTATCTGCCTCAACTTCCAAATCCTCATATTTCTCATACTCAAGATCGTGTTCATCTTTTCCTATTTCGCTTAAAGCTCCATCGAAATAAGCTCTTCGAATATCACTAATTGTAAATAATCGCTCACTTTTGACTTGTTTGTCACTCATAGCTTTTAGATTAAATTATAATTGTAATGCCCGCAGGTTATGCGCCATGTCGTTATACGCAAACATAAATTAATTCCATGTCAGCTAGAGCTATACAAATATCTATAACTGCTGGAGCACTTCTAATAGCTATTGCTCATTTGATCTGGCCAGATTTAAAAATTGATGCAATTACTTTGACGTTGATAATGATAGCTATTATTCCTTGGCTAGCTCCACTTTTTAAATCAGTTGAATTACCAGGTGGTTGGAAATTTGAATTCCAAGAACTGCTTAAAGCGCAAGAACGTGCTGGGAAAGCTGGTCTACTTGCAGAGTCAGAAGACGGGCCTGAATATTCTTTTCAACTCGTAGCCGATGAGGATGCTAATCTAGCTCTTGCTGGTCTTCGAATTGAAATTGAAAGTCGTTTAGTTAAATTAGCTGAATCTGCAGATGTCGATATCAGAAGAAGCAGTGTTGGAAGGTTGATGCGATTACTTAGTCAGAGAGAAATATTGACTAATGAAGAAAGATCAATTTTAGAAGATCTGATAGGAACACTAAATGCTGCAGTTCATGGAGCTGATGTTGATAGTCGGGCAGCAGACTGGGCTATGGAAATTGGACCTAGGCTACTGAAGGCCCTAGATAACAAAATCCAACAATAGAGTTTGCGTATAACCACGGCATCAAGCGGACGCAACTCGCCCTGACCTTGCTTGATTTGAAGATTTGAGCTACTATTTAATTCATCGATAATTTCGGGGAGCGCATTGCGCCGCTTATCCCGTAGGTCGTTAGAGTTCTTGCAAAAAAATATAGCCATCATGGACGAGTTGAGAGAAAAGAAAGAAATAGAAAAAAGTGAAGCGATTGATAAAACTGCTAAAGTTATATCCAGTTTAATACCTGGTGGCGGGTCAGTCTATGAAACATTTAGAGCATTGGTTACACCACTCCATGAGAAAAAGCAGAAAGAATGGCAAAAAGATGTAATCAAGAGACTTGCAAAATTAGAACAGGAAGAAAAAATAGACTTAGAAGAACTACAAAATGACGAAGAATTTAATGCAATTATCACGAGAGCGACTGTCTTAACTTTACAAAATCATCAGAAAGAAAAGTTAGATGCTCTAAGAAATGTCGTTATTAATAGTGCAATAGATGACGAAATTGACTTTGACCTAAAACATTATTTTCTCCTGTTCATTGATCAAATTTCTCCACTTCATATCCTATTACTCAAAATTTTCAAGGATCCTGGATCTTATGCAAGTAAGCGAGGAGTAGAAATAGGCAATATGATGGCAACAAGTGCAATGAGTACACTAAAGAAAATCCAACCTGATTTAGAAGAAAAAGAACAACTAGTTGAATTAGCTTGGGATGATCTAAGCGACATGAAACTTGTTACTACTGATTCACTAAAAGCGATGGCATCAGGTAATGCCGCAGAACAAGGTAGTGTAAACTAAACTCTGTCCTGTTATATTGAACCCCTGATGGGGCTAGCCCCATCAGGGGTTGCGATTCAGATCCAGCGGTAGCCGGTC
>NZ_JBINJE010000110.1:0-575 GCF_043951955.1 Halalkalibaculum sp. DA384
ACCAGCAGTACTGCAGCTATTCGCAACAGCATGCCCAGCGGGTTTGCTCTCCTTCTATCCAACTGCCTGGGAACCGGTCCATACTCAAATTTATCGGTCTTTTTCTCCCTTTTGATCTGCTCGCTGATCGTATCCCAGGCACGCCTCTTGTTTCCCATCTTCAACACGTTTCCCGAAATGTCCCACAGGTTTTGCACCTCTTCCAGCTCCTCCTCGCGAGCGGGATCTTCATCAAGCCACTCATTAACGAACTTTTCATCTTCCCGGGAGTACTCGCCGGTTACATATCGTTTTATCTGTTCGGGATGTATCTCACGTAAACCCACGGTAATCTGATATTAAGGCGAATATTATCATTATTTTTCCTGCGTTCTTACTACAATGACAACTATACCTGTGGTTACCGTGACAGCTGCCTGGAAAAAATTTCTTTGATAAATGTGTTTATCATTCGTCACCCGCAGGGAATGGGGAATAATGTGGCTATTTCGGTCATATAGTGCCACTCATTTCGGGCCATATAGTGCCACTTTCCAACAGCGATATTAGCGGTTAACGGTCATTGGGTCAAGCGT
>NZ_JBINJE010000111.1:0-567 GCF_043951955.1 Halalkalibaculum sp. DA384
AACGCGTTTAGGGGTTAGGATTTTAACAATTTTAAACTAAGAAAGGCCATGCAAACGCTTGATATTCAATATCTTAGGGATGTTAATTCTCACAAAAACACCCTGCGTATGCATGACCTGAAAACCAATTTCGATAAAATTCTGCCCATCGTCAATGAAACCTTGGCGGATTTCCTTAATTCTGATCTGAATGTGCAATTTTATCCGAATAAACCCCGCATGCCAGATGCCCACATTATTAGTCTGGCCCTGTTGCAAGAGGCCCTGGGTATTGATAGCGAACACTGGTTTTGGAGTAAGCTGCAAGCCGATTACTCCCATGATTTTTCCACCTTGCCTCATCTGAGCTGCTATAACCGCCGCCGCAGGCGACTGGCCGGCTGGATCGAAAAACTGGCCCGCCTGTGGGGACGCCACATATGTCCCTATGAGGACACCTACATGGTGGACAGCATCCCTGTACCTGTGGCCCATATTGCCCGTGAACACTCCACAGCGGTCTGTCGAGAACATTTCCATAGCGCTCCCGATAAAGGTTACAGTGCAATCACCGACCAGTATTATATC
>NZ_JBINJE010000112.1:0-561 GCF_043951955.1 Halalkalibaculum sp. DA384
GAGCGCGTCCAGGCGAATAAATCCTCCGCCGGCGATTTTTTTGGTTCGTTTTTTCATCGATGAAAAAATGAACAAGGAAAGATGATTAAGAAGCCCCAACAAGAAAATAGTAGCAGTTTTTTTAAAACCGAGGTGTCCCTTTTGGCTTGACCCAAAAGGAACCAAAAACTCAAGGCAGAGAATGGGGCACCCGCTCCGGCCTGTGCAGGCGTGGATGTTGATGGTCCGTTGCGCAAATTGCCCGCTATCAAAGTCCTCACCGGTGCAACATCCACAAACGCCTGCTTCGGCCTCCGCGCCCCATTCAAGGCCGGAAAAGACCAGGTTGTATATTTTGTAGCTCGCTCCCTCGTCAGACAGAAATTCTTCCGGTATCGGAACAATTGCTTAACACGTTCATACGATCACCCCTTCGAAATTCACTATTCTTCAATCTACATTCCTCATTCCCCTCCTTTCCGGCCTAGGATTTATGAGCCGCCCGGGACAAGCGCAGCGGCGGCGTGAAGAAAGAAACCGTGCAGGGCGGGGAGCAACGGTTGTACCCGGGATATCACAGCA
>NZ_JBINJE010000113.1:0-545 GCF_043951955.1 Halalkalibaculum sp. DA384
GTTCCCCCTTGTGGCAGTTATGATGGAAAAGCGGTAAATGATGTTCGAAGGGGGTGCAGGGGGATGTTCAGTGAGGAATGAAAAATGAAGAATTAGTAATGATGAATTTCGAAGGGGAGATCGTATGAACGTGTTAAGCAATTGTTCCGATACCGGAAGAAGTGCTGTCTGACGAGGGAGCATGAGCTAAAAATTGCAAACCTGCCCTTCCCGGCCTTGAATGGGGTGCGGAGGCCGAAGCAGGCGTTTGTGGATGTTGCTACCGGTGAAGGTTTTGATAGCGGGCAGCAGGCGTGACGGACCATCAACATCCACGCCTGCTGAGGCCGGAGCGGGTGCCCCATTCTCTGCCTTGAGTTTTTGGTTCCTTTTGTATCAAGACAAAAGGGACACCTCGGTTGGAGAAAATCGTCTCCTGCTTCACATTCAGGCTTCTTAATCATCTTTCCCTGTTCATTTTTTCATCGATGAAAAAACGAACCAAAAAAATCGCCGACTGGGGATTTATTCGCCTTGCGGCACTCCGCTTCGGCTAAAAGAAACCG
>NZ_JBINJE010000114.1:0-533 GCF_043951955.1 Halalkalibaculum sp. DA384
AGGGCTTCCCGCAGGAGTTTGAGGGCCCGGCTCATCTGCGATTCGACCGTCTTCGGGGAGATATCCAGCAGCCCGGCAATCTCGCGGTAGGTCAACCCGTCCTTCCGCGAGAGCTTGTAGATCCGGCGGGCCCCGTCCGGCAGATCCTCAATCGCCTGACGGGCTACCCGTACAAACTCCGAGTCCTCCTCCACACTGTGACGCTGGGTAACCGGGCTCGGCTGCAGCCATTCGATCTTTTGGTTGTGCTCGGCGGCCAGCTCCCGGTGCTTGACCTTGTTGAGTGCCTTGTTGCGGACGCACTGGTACAGGTAGGAGCGCACGTTCTGGTCCGGGTCCAGCTCCCGGCGGGCCTCCCAGGCTTCCATAAACACATCCTGAACCAGCTCCTCGGCCACGTGCGTGGAGCGCACGTACCGCCAGCAAAAATTGCACAACGGCTCATACAGGGCCAAAAACAGCTCCCGGAACGAGGACCGGTCCCCCTCACGAATGCGCCGTACCCATTCGCTTACTCGTTCATCGCAAACATC
>NZ_JBINJE010000115.1:0-530 GCF_043951955.1 Halalkalibaculum sp. DA384
GAGGTAATCTGTACCGTGTATGGCGGACTGAACTGTCCTCCTTCCCGCCTCCAGGTCCGGGCGCGATCCTCTGCGGCATTTACCACAAAAAACGGTGCCTGCGTATTCGGTTGCTCCCCACCGGGCCAGAAGCGTTCCCTGAGCTGCTCCTCCGGGATATCACCCATATCGCCAATTTCATCCATCCACTGATCCAGTGCACCCCGCATTCGTTGGAGTTCGGCCCGATATCCAGGGTGATCAGCCAGGTTGTGGACCTCATGGGGATCTTCGGTAATATCATAGAGCTCCTCCGGCGGGCGCGTTGGTTTCATCCAGAAGCTGGCTGCCCCCTCAAGTTTCTCTTCGGCATGCAGCCGAAGGATCTCCTGAAAAATGCCCATCCGGTGCCGGTATTCGTTCATGCCCCAATAGGGCTGGTTTGGGAAGTAGTTACGGATATATTTGAACCGGGTGTCCCGAACGGCCCGCATCATATCATGGACCTCGTCATGGCGGTCGGCGGCGGCATAGATATATTCCGGCGGGTG
>NZ_JBINJE010000116.1:0-530 GCF_043951955.1 Halalkalibaculum sp. DA384
GAGGTAATCTGTACCGTGTATGGCGGACTGAACTGTCCTCCTTCCCGCCTCCAGGTCCGGGCGCGATCCTCTGCGGCATTTACCACAAAAAACGGAGCCTGCGTATTCGGTTGCTCCCCACCCGGCCAGAAGCGTTCCCTGAGCTGCTCCTCCGGGATATCCCCCATATCGCCAATTTCATCCATCCACTGATCCAGAGCACCCCGCATTCGTTTAAGTTCGGCCCGATACCCCGGGTGATCAGCCAGGTTGTGGACCTCATGGGGATCTTCGGTAATATCGTAGAACTCCTCCGGCGGGCGCGTTGGTTTCATCCAGAAGCTGGCTGCCCCCTCAAGTTTCTCTTCGGCATGCAGCCGGAGGATCTCCTGAAAGATTTCCATCCGGTGCCGGTATTCGTTCATGCCCCAGTAGGGCTGGTTTGGGAAGTAGTTGCGGATATATTTGAACCGGGTGTCCCGAACGGCCCGCATCATATCATGGACCTCGTCATGGCGGTCGGCGGCGGCATAGATATATTCCGGCGGGTG
>NZ_JBINJE010000117.1:0-524 GCF_043951955.1 Halalkalibaculum sp. DA384
GAACCAAAAAAGCCGCTGGGGAATGGTAGATGTTCCCCTTACCAGCTCGTTCCCGGCCGGTTGCTTTCAAGCGCCGGCCGCCTCTCCCCTTTTGCCTGCCGCCATTCCCCAGACCCCGAGGGCTGCTTGCTACCATATTGTCAACAATCCAATACTAGTAACCAGTAACAAATAACTAAACCGCGCCGCCGCTGCGTTTGCACCAGACGGCTCATAAATCCAAGGCCGAATTGAGAGGACCCGTCCTGAAGGGGGAGATCGTATGAACGAGGTATAGCACCATGCCCAAGACCGAAAGAAGTTCTGTCTGACGAGGGAGCGAGCTACAAAATATTCAACCTGGTCTTTCCCGGCCTTGAATGGGGCGCGGAGGCCGAAGCAGGCGTTTGTGGATGTTGCACCGGTGAGGGCTTTGATAGCGGGCAACTTGCGTGACGGACCATCAACATCCACGCCTGCACAGGCTGCAGCGGGTGCCCCATTCACCGCCTTGATCTTTTGGTTCCTTTTGTATCAAGACAAAA
>NZ_JBINJE010000118.1:0-519 GCF_043951955.1 Halalkalibaculum sp. DA384
CAATTCTCGTCGTGTTGTGGAGTGCTGCATTCCCAGCGGATTGAACACTCTTTGCTGAAGCATTTCTTCATAGGACTGATCCTCAATTTGCGTCAGCGTGTAGCCCAGGATACCCGCCCCGATATTGGAGTACTGCCACGAGGTTCCCGGTTCGCCGGCAAGCTCTATTTCATTGCCCATATATTTGCGCAATTTGTCTTCATCATACTCTTTATAGGGATTATCCATGTGCCAAAGCGATTCCCAGACAAAGCCGGAGGGGATGCGCGGCAGCCCAGAGGTATGATTGGCCAACTGTTTGAAGGTAATCTGCAGGCTGTCGTGGAGGGGAAAATCCAGGTGCGCCTGGATGGGCTGGTCGAGCTGTAGCTTGTTTTCGGTTGCCAGGTCGGCGAGCAGGGCAGCGGTAAACACTTTGGATAGCGAACCTATCTCAAACACGCTGCTTTTATTGTCGATGGTTTTCAGCGTGTCATTGGTTCTCACGGCCCCGTAAAAAGTGGCGGTACTGTCATGAAT
>NZ_JBINJE010000119.1:0-489 GCF_043951955.1 Halalkalibaculum sp. DA384
CAGGGCCGTCAGCGTACTCTTGGCGCCGTTCTCGGTATCGTTGATCTGCTCGCCGTTGCGGATTGCGGCAAACAGCTCATCGTGCTCCTGCTGGTAGGGATTCGGATCATTCTCCGCATCGTGGTTGTACAGGGTTTCCCCATCCCAGCTCTTCAGGATCCCGCGGTCCCCGCTGATGTCGATGGTGCCCCGGGTTCCCTGGAAAAATTCCGCCACCCGGTTCATCGTGTTGGGCTGGTGGCGGCACTGACTGGCGACAACGGCCCCGCTCGGGTAGGTAAACTCCACGAAATGATGGTCAAATATCTCCCCGTGGTTGGAACCGGTGCGCACCTCGCGCCCGCCCATCCCCTGGGCCGAGACCGGGTATTCCCCGATAAACCAGTTGGCCACATCGATGTTGTGGATATGCTGCTCCATGATATGGTCCCCGCACAGCCAGGTGAAGTAGTACCAGTTGCGCATCTGGAATTCCATCTCATTTTGGTG
>NZ_JBINJE010000011.1:0-132517 GCF_043951955.1 Halalkalibaculum sp. DA384
CATCCTACGCCCCGAACAGTAATCCGTTCTCCCAGGGCGTAGTTTTCACGGTCATTGATCCATATGCCCGGCACCTGGGTGAACAGGTCGTCCATAGTAATCGGGGCCTTGTGGGTAAGCTGTCGGCTGGAGTTGGTCAGCATGCTCAGCGAAAAGGGAGGCTGTTCAGAACTAATCGCCGAATGGGCCGCCCGCACCTCGATGGCCTCGAGGGAGGCCCGCAGGGTATCGGACGGGGCCGGGGATTGATCCTGCGCGATTGATATTCCGCAGCTACAGAGGAACAATGCGAGGTACAGGAAAAATGAGCGCAAAGACTGCCTGAGACTAAAAAAGATATTCAACATGGATTGTATGATTCTAACTCTGTTTGTTGGTTAAGGTAAATACTGAAACGGCTTTGCAAACCGTACTTTGACCCGTTGATGACGTGTTCAGGTGCCCGAAATCATCAGCTGACAGCTTATAAATTGCGGTTTTGAATTTATAAGCCAGTTTATACCGGTGATTCCCGGGTTTGTCATAGCTTCTACCGAATATATCTATATCCCAATTTGAGAACACTCATTAGTATGTTACATTTGGGCTATCCAAGATATTTCGAATCAAATCAGTATAACATAAAATAATGGCAGAAAATTCTGAGAATACGACCATTCTCATAGTCGATGACTCGGAGCAAAATGTATGGCTATTATCACACGTTTTAAAGCGGGAAGGGTATAATATTCTCGACGCCTCAAACGGGAAGGAGGCGCTGCAGATTGTTCAACAGACTCCGCCGGATATCATGCTCCTGGATATCGTGATGCCCGGTATGGACGGCTATGAGGTTTGTAAAAAAATGAAAGCGCAGGAATCCACCGAAGATGTTCCCATCATTTTTTTGAGCGCGCTCTCCGAGACCGATTCGAAAGTGAAAGGATTCAAGGTGGGAGGAGTGGATTATATCACCAAGCCGTTTCAGCGCGAGGAGGTATTGGCCCGTATTGAACTGCATGTAAGGCTGAAGCAGCTGCAGGACGAGCTGGAAGAAAAAATTGACGAGCTACGCGTGCGCGAGCAGCGGTTGAATGCCTTGAACAATCGAAAAGATGAATTGATGCGAATTTTGAGCCACGACATTCGGAATCCGGTAACGGGTATCATCGGGGTGGCCCAGATACTCTCGCAGTCGGCCAGCGCCCTTTCAACTGAGGATCAGCTGAAAATGTACAGCTCTATTGAAGAGAGCGGGAGAAAAATTCAGCAGTTGGTGGTAGATATGTTAAATAAGGACAAGGCGAAAAAAAGTATTTCCGAGTTGGCAACGGAAGAAGTGAATTTGAAACAGGTGATCAAAGATGCGGTGGAGCTGCATCAGCCCACGGCACTGACCAAAAATATCAAATTCAAGCTAAATGCAGAGCAACCGGTGGATATGAAACTGGATCGCCAAAAAATGAGCCAGGTTGTTGGAAACCTGGTCTCCAATGCCCTGAAGTTTACTCCCGAAGGGGGAACAGTCTCGATCGAACTTTCGGAAAAGCGGGATGAAAATGAGGTGGAAATTTTGGTGTCCGATACAGGGATGGGTATCCCAAAAGAAGAGATAAAAAAACTGCTGGGCAACAACGGGCAAAAAACCGTTCGTTTGGGCACAAGGGGAGAGACAGGATCGGGAATCGGGCTTGATATTATTCAACAGTTTACGGAATTACACGGGGGTAAAGTGTTGATTGAATCGGATGAAGGGGAGGGTACAACCTTCATTATCCGCCTCCCTAAAATAAATTAGATAAATAATATAAAGTATTGCTGTTCAATGGATTACAATATACTAGTAATCGATGATGATGAGCCGATGCACATTATGGCCAAAAACCTGCTGGGAGAGGAGTTTACCCTGATCCACGCCAGGGATGCCCAAGAGGGAATCGACATTCTGTCTGAAAAGGTGGTGAATCTTATCATGTCGGATATACACATGCCCGGGATCAGCGGTCTTGAATTCCTGGAATCGCTGATGGAGGATGCTGAAAAAAGGGCGATTCCCGTACTGGTGATCACCAATTTGCCCACGGTTGATAAAGAGAAAAAGGCCCTGGAGCTGGGGGCGGCCGACTTTATTGAAAAGCCAATGTTTGTCGACCAACAGGAGGAGGTCCTGAACCGGGTCCGGATGAAGCTGGTAACCAATATCGATCTGCCGGATATTTCGAACAAGCTGGTGATCAATAAAAAGCGCCTGGTTTCCGCCTTGATGTCTGAAGCGATCGGAGGCGATTTCGTATCCACGGCCCGAACATTGTGCCAGCAGTTCCAGCGTATATTTAATATCGATTCGATCTCGTTTTGGACTATTTCCGGGGGAAAGCCAAATATGATCTCCTCTTCAGGAAAAAGCTTGCCGCCGGATTATGGGGGTACAGAGCTGAAAAAGGAGCAGACGTTCCAGCAGCTGCTGGCTGATAAAGAGCCCTATATGACCAATCACGTGTTTAACGAGGAGAGGGGAGTACTGGCCGATTTTTCGAAAGAACACAATTTTCCGGCTGAAATCGGGATCCCGATGTTTGCGATTGACGAACGCAAGCTTTTGAGGAATAAAATGAGTATTCCTGAAGATACCGACCTGTTTGCCTACGTTATTCTCAAACGGAACAAACTGTTTTCAACGAAGGAGTTCAAGGTAATATCAAAGCTGCTCACCCAGATAGGGTCCATTTTCTGGAGGCTTTATAAAGATATATAGATAAATTTTGCAACGTACTGCTGTGCAAATGTTTACCATGTATATCCATGTGTCACACAACCAAGGTGAACAGCCGAAATATTATCGCATTCATACTACTGCTGCTTGTGGTGTTGATCAGCTGGTCCCGGCTATCTCTCTTTATTAGATTATTCTATTGGCATTGCTATCATTATGCATTTATAATTAAGAGACTGATAACTATTGAGTTGCGGGATAGCATTAGCCGTAAACGACCAGAAAAGACAGAGAGACTACATCGCCGGGGATAAGATACAAACACTATGATCAGAGAAATCAAGCATAATTTACTGACGGTATTGCAACAAAGATCCAACTCACCAGTCATGGAAGAATTCGATACAGAGAGGGAACTTGAGTTTTGGTCGCTGGCCGCAGAACATTTTTCAAGGAAAGAGCCTCCCCGGTTTACCGATATTGCGAGATGGGTTGACCTGATCTACAGAGCCCCTGTCCATTTCGTATATAAGAAGACCGGAGAAGATACGCTCCAACTCACCAGATTCCATACGCTTGACGGAAACATCGAGCGCCTCCTGGAGCAGCAGAACCGGGAACCGAACGAAGCCCTGGTACAAAAATTTGAGGAGAAGCTGGAACATATTGAGGATGAAATCCGGTGGGATGACCAGTTCTTGAGCCCGGGTATTTCATCCCATTCGGTGGGCAACTGTGAGCATATTCCGCTGTACAAGAACAAAAACCCGTGGGGCATTTACTGCGTTGGACCCCAGGTAAAAAGCCCAAACCATTTAAAAGCAAAACTCCCGATAGTTGCACGCATACTTTCTAACTGGATGGTGGAAAGGGATGCCGGGCAGACATCTGAAAACAGGGTGTACGGTGCCGGGGTACGTCAATTTACAAGGCGGGAGGGACTTGGAACCCTAGATATTGAACGGGTGGCCGGGCTGATGCTTTCCTACCTGGCCAATATTAAATCTGCAGCTCTGGGAGCAATCGTGGAGTTGAAAAGTGACGAGATCCAGTTTCTGGCCAGATATAACGTTGATTCGTCTCTAAGCCACTGGTTCCGGTCTGTCGTTTCAGACGGAGACACCCTGGACGAAATTAAAGCCAAATATGAAAACCAATCGCCGGTTTCCGCTGATTTGCACATAGCTGAAACGGTATTCAAGGAGTTGCATACCGAATACAGGCGGGCGATCCTTTTCCTGGGACTTTCGGGACCCTCTGGAATGAACCGAAGCACCGAATCCCGGATCTTTGGCATGCTGGAGGAGCTGCTGGGCCATCGGCACCAAAAGCTGGAAATCACAAACAAACTGCTCGAAACCTATTATACCATGCTTCGGACGGTGGAAAAACGAAGCGAGCAGACCTGTCACCATACCCCCAGGATGGTGGCTCTTGCAAAACATTTTGGGACGTTATTCGGGTTGGAAGAGGAGGAGCAGCAGCAACTGCAGCTCACCGCCCGCCTGCATGACATAGGGTACATCGTTACGGAGCAGCTGGCTCAACAAATGACTATGGAGACCGAGCTTGAACACCCGTTAATCGGTGGGATAATCATCGATCCGCTCCCGCTGCACGAAGACGTAAAGGAGGGGGTCAAAACCCACCATGAGTGGATCGATGGTACCGGTACACCTGCCGGCTTGCAGGGAGAAGAGATTCCGTGGACCGGTAAAATTATCGGACTTCTTGAATTCGTAAATGAGTTTATCGAAGCCCACCAGTCGGATGAAAGAAGGACCGGCGAGGAATGGACCGAAACTCTTGCCCGGAAAATTATCGAACGGGCCGAAAACCAATTTGATATGCTCCTGGTCCCAACGGCTACGGAACTGGTTCGGTCGCTGGGGTGGGATGCCTGCTGCAATCTTGGATCTGATGAAAGGGAGTAGCTTTTAAGGTGTAAAGGGATGGGGAATGTCGGGTGAACGGCGCCCCTCTGGATAGCCTGCTTCTTTCGCAAATTTAAATGTGCTCTCCATAGAGGACGTATCCCTCGTTTATATGCGGGCAGGTGTGCTCAAAACTGCTTTTCATTGAATAAAACCGGGGATGAAATTAGCAAGATCATCTTGGGATGAGAGCCTGCCTTGTGCTGTTAGCTTATTACAGGAGGGATTACAAGTGTTGCCTTCTCGCAACAAGATGAAGGTGAGTAATTTCAGATCATTCCTCGAACGGCACCAGCAGTCACCTGCAACTATTACAAAGGCCTCAATAGTGAAGTTTCCCAACGTTTTTTGTTGTAACAAGCGAAGAGGACAGATTTGGAAATAAGGTGGAATCCACATTACTTGGCATGTATGGATAAACATTTTTTCAGAGATCACTTTGAGTGGGTTGCCCTGCTGACCGGCCTGGTGCTGTTGGGACTGATGAATCCATATGCCGATGATGGATTCTCATTTTGTTTTTTTGAAATGGCCAACCTCAAGTTTTGTCCCGGTCAGGGATTGGGGCATTCGATCGCCTATTTTTTCAGGGGAGAATGGAGGGCAGCTTTGCAGGCCCATCCTTTTGGACCAGCGGCCGTCCTGATTTTAGCCGGCAGAATCTGCTGCTTGTGGAGAAAGTTGATGTTTGGAACGAATCCAGTTAACTCAATGGAAGTATAGCTTATGGCAAGGATGATAGATCACCTACCTGAAATTGAAGGGGATGAAGCGGTATACGTCTCCAAAATCATGCAGAAGATGGATGATGAGACCGCCGAACGGTTTACCACGGTTTACCGTGCGCGGCGGAAGGATCCCCAGACAATTTTGCTAACGGCAGTTATTGGATTTTTTGGGGCCGCGGGCATACACCGGTTTATCATCGGGCAGGTGGGGATGGGGATCCTGTACCTTCTCACCGGGGGATTGTGCGTTATCGGTACCATTGTGGACTTGATCAATTATAAAAACCTAGCCTTTGAATACAATCGTGAAATAGCCGCCGAGGTGGCCTCACTTGTCAGTTGAAAGCGCATCGCGTTAATCATTTGTTAAGCCCGTTCCTGGCAACGCGAAGCGGCATTGTCAGCCCTTGTTTTTAAAGAGGTATGAACGGTTTATTCTCTTTTTTCTCCTGTCCAGAATATCCGGTTGACATTGAATCCAAAACGAATATCCCCGGCCCAAAAATCATCATTATTTTGTGCAATAATATGCTGTTCGGTATGCCAGTTTGAGGACTTCAGGAAGAGCTGAAAGACATGCCCGCCAGTCTCGATATTCAGTCCCAGGGCGAAGGCGTCTGTCGTCCCCGCCGAGCGATTACCCAGCACGGGAAAATATTCTGCCATTATCGCCAACCGATCAGAGAGATGATACTCGGCACCAACCCCGATAGCGAAATGTCCCTTTTCCTCGCCTGCAAATACCCGGTTAAAATGAGTGTAGAGCGGGGCAACCTGGAGACTGAACTGGTCACTGAATTTTCGGGCTACCATAAGGGAGGAAAAGTAGTTCAGTCGATCAGAGAATTTGTATCCGTTTTTATTGGTGTCGATTCCGATATCTCCCTTTATGGCGATACTCACCGGGATCTCATCTGTCTTTGTTTGTTCAAGAAGTCGATATGTTGACCTGAAGTCGTACTGTTTATGAGGCGATGTTCGTCCTGCGCCAACCGACCACCGGCTTGTAAGCCCGTAATCCAACCCCAGGCGGACCGTAGCCCCGAAGTCCATCCCCAAAAAATGGTGGAACGGTTCATTATTGATCAAGCCAAAATTGTGCATAATGGTAACATTGATATTCTGAGCCGCCAATGTTTCAACGGTACTCAGCCCAATTAACGACGGTGCCCAGAAGGTCTCTTCTACCGGACCCTGCAGTGTCTGGGCAGCTCTTTCCCGTTTCATCTGCCCTTGAACGGAGATTGATAAGAGGAGAAGAAAAACAAGTAACAAATTTATTTTTTTAGCCATATCAATTGCGTTCGTTTGGGGTTAATGTTGCTTCAATTTTTATATCCTGGTTTTCATCGACCCTGTAAAAGAGGATACCCGGGGGCTCAATATTATAATCCTCAATATTGAGCGTCCATGAGGCCGCCACGTGAAGTCCCTTAACGGTTTTTTGAAGGGTCCCGGTAATTTCAACATCTCGAGTCACCCCGTGGATGCCGAACTCCCCGCGAACTGTCACTTCCTGAGGGGCAGTTGAGGCCGTATCGAAGCCGGATATCAGCTTGCCATAAAATTCTGCAAATGGATATTTGTCGGTCTCAAGGGTTCGCCTCATATCCTTGTCTCGCTTGCCGATGCCTGTTTCAAACGTGTTCATATCGATGTAAAAATCAACGGTGGAATCGGCCAGGTTGATCAAGCCCACCAGGTGATCGGAGGTGCCGGTGAAAGTATGGAGGGGGACCTCCGACTGGAATTCGGCATGGCCTGTTTCTGTTTTGAAAACCTGGGCCTCTGCATCCGGAATGTAAAGGCACAGGGTGACCGGTAGTAGCAAGGTGAGTAGCCGTTTCATAACAGGGTGATAAGGTGTAATTGTTACTCTGAGTATTATGATGTACAGGGATCTTTGCAGAACCTGCTATTTTGTTGGGAGATGACGATCTTGTTCACCTTTTAAACGGGAGTACAACTCCCTCAGAACAAGCAATCGAGGATTTAGCAAAGCCCCCTGTACAGTAAATTCATTCATTTAGTTCACAAGTGATGACCTATTATTTATCCATTAGTAACTTCCTCCGTCATTACCGTCATCACTGTCATCGTTGTCGCTCTGGTCATTATTGGCACCGTTGTTTATCCAGGTCCTGATCTGATTGATGCGTTCATCTGAGAGATAGGGGCCGCCTTGCGGCATGCGAACACCGTGATCGGGATTGGGTTCAATTTTATCCACCAGCGGGCTGCCGGCGGCATCATTTGCCTGGACAACCAGTTCCCCGTACTGGTCGCCCTCGCTGCCGGTGACATTCTGATAACTATCCAGCTGCACGCCGCTCTGCTGCCCCCCGATATGGCAGTTTGAGTCCCCGCAACTTTGGCCAAATATTTGTTGGATATTGTCAAATGTGGGCTCTGTTCCTATTTCGCTGCTCCCGTTTCCATTTCCGTTTCCTCCATTTCCGTTGCCGTTACCACCGCCGTTAACACCGGTACTGCTGTCGCCACACCCGGCCAGCAGCAGGGAGATGGTACATATTAGCGTAAGAAACCACCCGGCCTGTTGTTGCCTCCATCCTGGACGATCTGTTGAAAGATTTTTCATAACGGTATCCTTGTCTAGTTTTTTTCCTGCACCTGGATCGCGTTTGTCGCATCATTCAGGTACAACTTTATTCCTGTGAAATGCATCCAATAAAATGCCGTACAATTACTCCGATGACGGGGCGGGTGCCGGTTCCGTATCGCTGTTTACAATCGGCCACACGCCCGGCTGCGGTACGCTCACTCCCTTGGTTTCTCCGCGGGCGGCATCTTGCCCGAAATAGTAGAGAGGCCAGCCTTTATACGTCAGCTGCTGCTCCTGCCCGTGAACCTCAATCACGTCAAAATCATCCTCATTCATTGCGCTGGGCAAGGCTTCGATATCCACATAAAAAATCGGCCAGACGTTGTCATTGCTGAAATCCTCATTGGTAAAGTTGTTCGTGTTAAATTCATCATTGTTAAAAGCGTACAGCGTTCGACCGTTGGCATCGGTAAAGAAGGTGGTAATTTCATCCCCTTCAGTATAATCGCTTCGGTAGTTATTGCCATCTGCTCCAACCAGCTGTTCGTCTGCAATCATAAGGGAATAGTCGGGCTTGGCAACATACCAGACTCCATTCACCCCGTCCCCGTTGACCTCCCCGGGCTGCTGGTCTCCCGAAAAGTAGTAGAGCGGCCATCCTTTGAACGTTGTTTGCCTGCTTCCGTCCGATCGCTGAATATTGTCGAAGTCATCGGGATTAAGTCCCGTGCCCGAGTTCAGCAGGTCCGCGGCCACAACTGGCCAGTTTTGAAGGCAGTCTTCGCTGCAGTTGCTTTCACCTTTGACATCGCGCGTAAACAGGTAGAGCACATTCCCCATATCATCGGAGATTACCGTGCCGTGTGCTTCCGTGGTGGACGTGGTAATGACGGTCTGCTGCTCCTGGGGATCGTCATCATTACTCCCCCCGAGGTTGCAACCGGTTGTAAGAATAGCGGCTACGACAACTGCCAGCAATGATTTTGCTCTGTAAGGGTATATACTGAGTGAATAAGTCATGGTGTTGTTCCTTGTTATTGAGACTTCTTATTTGTGATGTTTACCAGCAGTTCTGCTGTAACAGTCTGGTTGCTACAGGTTGAGATTAAGTGAAATTGAGGTTCCTACCGAATACAGCTTGACGTTTCCCCATCCCACCTCCTTCAGGGGAAGTTTTACAAAAGGTTCGGCACGCACGCTCCAGTTTCCGGGCATATCCAGTTCATATCCCGCAGAAAGCGTAATATTGCTCAGCCAGTGGCGACTGCCGGTTTTACCCTTCCAGCTTTGTACGAGCCCGGTGTCATCCCGCTCGTAGTTGAATCGGTACTCCTCGTTGAGCATGATATAGGAGGCGACGCCGGCTGACGTGTACACGCGGGATTTTTCAAATTGAAGAAGATCGTATTTCAGATTAACCGGTATTTCCAGGATGGCACATTCGGCCACTGTCTGGTCCGCAACGATACCGTTCGACCAATATCCGTAGGGCGGCTTGTACTCCCGGCCACGGGCGGTATATTGTACGTTGGCCTGGCCAATGCCGCTGTTGATCGACAAGCGTGGGGCAAGCCGGTATTCCACGGCGAGCCCGATCTTGTAACCGGGATCAGAAAAATTGGAAAATCCCCCGACCGTACTCAGGTCAGGCCCCGCAACAAAACCTACAGACAGGGGCGAAGAGGATCGGGCTGAGACGTTATCGGCACCCACCGGAGGACGGCCCGTTAAATGAGATTCCGTCTTCTCTTGTGGGTCTCTCTGGACAACAGGCGGGAGTGCGCTGGACTCAGCCAGCAGAAATGGGGCCGGTTCCATTAGCTGTTGTAATCGACCGAAGATCCTGCAGTCGGGACAGCGGTACCGGGGTATAAACAGGTCACGGCCCATCTCTTCACTAATGGCAAAATGATGAGGCCGGGTCGTCTCCTGGTCCGTTTGTTCTACAGCCGGAGTCCCGGGACCACCGGCATCTGTTGCCCCGTTGGGGACTTCCCGGGGAGAGGCGGCCTGCCCGGAGCCTTCCCCTGAACTCAATTCTGATCCTGCTGCGGGCGGTTCCTGAGAGGGTTCGTCAGCCATTTCTTCCGGCCGGCGGTCAACAGGTGCCTCTTGCCGGGCCGGGGCCTGCTCGCTCAGCTGCTTGTTAATCTGGCTGATCGCCTGGTAGTTTTCGTAGGTAAAGTAGCCCAGCAAGGAAATGAGCAGAATACTTGCCGCTGCAATCCAGCGCCACCTGCGGTTTCGGGCCTGCCGGGCTTCGACCTTGTCGAGCTGATCCTCCAGTTTTCGCCAGTCCCCTTCCCGGAACTCGATCTCATACTCTTCAGCCTTCTTGCGGAAGAGTTCTTCAATAGGATCGTTATGATTCTTCTTATCGGGCATGGAAAATATTTAAATTAGGTTTTTCTCCAGCATGGATTTCAAATTCTGTTTTGCCTTTGACAAGTTGGACTTCGATGTACCCACCGATATATCCAGCATCTCTGCGATTTCCCTGTGTTTGAATCCTTCAATCACATAGAGATTGAAAACCGTGCGGTAGGCGGGAGAGAGCTGCTGCACCAGGTCGATAATTTCCTGGTAAGAAATACCACTGGTAATGGTCTCTTCTCTGCTCACAGCTTCAGTTGCGGGGTCGAGGGTATCCCAGTTCTCGGTTTCATCATGTTTTCGATAGTGGTTTATTGCGGTATTTACGATCACCTGCCGCAACCACGGTTTAAACGGTCGATCCATGTCAAATTTTTTGATATTGGTGAACACTTTCATAAAAGCGTCATTCAGGATACCCGCCGCCTGATTCCGGGAGTCGGCATACCGAAGCGTGATACTCATGCCGTAGGCATAGAACGTTTTATATAGTTCACGCTGGCTTTCGCGCTTTTGTTTACGGCATCCTTTTATGAGTTCTTTAACCAAGGGTTCCTTCTTTTCAACTATCCGGTTATCTTCAACTTCCCTTTCAAGCTCCCGCTTTCTACTAGTCCATACAACTTTAACGGGGAAAGGGTTGCCTCAGGGGATCAAATTTTTCAAAAGACTTATCCCTGCTTGATGGTACGAGTGGTGGAGACAACTTGTATCCCAATGTATAGTATAAACAATTGTTTAGGTCGTCTTCTAAACAAGATGGGCAAATAACGACAGATTCATGGAATATTCCCATGTAACTATCAGGGGCAACTTGACGTAAATTCTCAGTGATTAATACCATCAGTTAAATTTTACAGACATTGCTAAACCGAAACGTATTACACGGGCAGGGTATATGGTTCAGAGGCTTCAGCTTGCTGTTTCTTCTCTGTTGGGGGATACCGTTGCATCTCCTGGCCGGCTCTCCTGATGATGGCAAACAGAATCCTTACCTCGTCCGCGAGTTTACGCTGGATGGCCCGGGGGTACTCAAAACCTCGACGCTGGCGGGCAATATTGATGTCGAGAAGGTGGTCGATTCCAATGAGGTGCGGGTTGAACTGTATGTAGAACGGGGATTCGCGCTGTGGTCGGGCAGCCGAAACCTGGATAACTACCGGATCAATGTGCTGAAACGGGGTAACGAGATCATTGCTTCGGTAGAGGAGAAAAAGAGAAGCGGACGGCTGTTTGGTGATGCAGTAAATTTCAACTTCAAGGTATATGTCCCGGAACGCATGTCGACCGAGCTGCAAACAAGAGGGGGCAACATAAGCCTGAGTGGAGTGAAGGGGGATCAGCTTGCCAAAACCAGTGGAGGAAACATCCGGCTGCACCGTTTGACGGGCAAAGTCGGGGCATATACCACCGGGGGAGACATCGGGATAAGCTATTGCAAGGGTACCATTTTTGCACAAACAGAAGGCGGTCAGATAAACGCGCGTCATTCCGAGGGTGAGTTGCGATTACGAACAGGAGGGGGCGACATCACTTCGCAGCAGATAACCGGCTCGTTTATTGCCAGGGCGGGAGCAGGTAATATCAGGAGCCATTTCGCTGACGTGGGGCAGGGCATAAGTATTGAGACTTCGGCGGGCAATATCACGGTTGAGCTGCCCGTGGGGGCAGGACTGGACATATTCGCTTCGGGCTCATATATCGATTCCCAAAGCCTTGAAAATTTCAGCGGCACCCAAAGCAGCCGCTTGCTCGAGGGGAGATTGAATGGGGGAAGTATCCCGGTGCGACTTCAAACCTCATCGGGAAATGTAACTATAACTATGAACTAGAAACTGGTGAATATCCTGTTTACAACAGTTTTTATGGATAAATGGAATATTGCAGCTGTGCTGATCACTGTGCTGGTTGCACTACCGGCATCGGGCCGCGCATTGCAAGTTTCGGAGGCGGAGGGTATCGCCTCTTTTTCACGGTCAGACCTGTCGGCGGAGGACCGCACTATTTACATCAGTGATTCCTGGAAATTCAGTGCCGGTGACGACATGCGCTGGGCCGAGCCCGGCTTCGACGATTCCGATTGGCTGAACGTAAGTACCTATCTGGGGCCGTCTGAGCTTCCGTTTATTGAGTGGAAGGGCATCGGCTGGTTTCGTCTGCACCTTAAAGTGGACTCAACGCTTGTAGACTACCCGCTGGCCCTGCTAATTGAGCAGCACAACGGGGCATCACAGATTTTCCTTGACGGCGAGCTGTTGTACAGTCTGGGAGAGGTATCGGTATTTGAAGAAGATTTTGTTCCACACCGCGACACCAGCCCGCGGCCAATCCGGTTCGCGGATACGACCGAGCACATGCTGGCGGTTCGGTACGCCAATCATAACGCTGCCCAATTCAATGAGTACGGCTTTACCGCAGGATTCCGGTTCCTGTTAGGCGACCTGAACTACCATATCAACAGTCAGCTTGAGGAGGTGGAAACCACTCCCCTGAATCTGATGTTTTTTGGAGGCAGCCTGCTGGCATTTACGATTATCCACTTCCTGCTGTTCCTGTTTTATCCAGCAGAAAAAAGAAATCTCTATTTTGCACTGTTTACCGGTTTATTCACCATTATCAGTTACTCCGAGCTTCAGACCGCGTTCTCCGATTCTCCGATGCTGGCCATCTCTTTTTATCGATTTAGCATGATTGCCTGGATCTTGAGCATTATCAGTGCATTGCGTTTTACCTACAGCCTGTATCACGAGAAGGCCCCGATTCAGTTTTGGATTTTTGCGGCAGCGGGAGTATCAGTGGCAGTGGGAACGTGGTTTAATGCCGATGGCTCTACACTTTATCGAGAGCTGTTTCTGCTTGTTTCTATTCTTGAAATTTTGCGGGTCCTCATCCTCTCGTTTAATCAAAACAGGGAAGGGGTCTGGATTATCGGAACCGGCCTGGTACTGTTCGTTTTGGGTATTTTTTATACCATTTTGGCAAACATGGAAATGATACCCCACGGCAGTTTCAATGGTAACCTGGCGGGATCTATCGCCCTCATTTTCTCGATGTCGGTATATCTCTCCCGTGATTTTGCTCATACCCAAAAGCGACTTGAGCACAAGCTTGTGGAGGTGAAGGAGCTCTCCGAGCGGGCCCTGGAGCAGGAACGCATCAGCAAGCAGAAGGAACTGGAACGAAAACTGCTGGCCGCCGAAAATGAGCGGAAGACCAAAGAGCTGGAAGAGGCGCGGGCCCTTCAGCTCTCCATGCTGCCAAAACAACTGCCCAAATCTGACTACTGGGATATCGCCGTATTTATGGAAACAGCCCAGGAGGTGGGTGGAGACTATTATGATTTCAGTCTCTCCAAAAACGGGACCATGACGGTGGCGCTGGGCGACGCCACCGGCCATGGCATGAAGGCGGGCATCATGGTGGCAACAGCAAAAAGCTACTTTCATACCCTGGCTGACGAGTATGACAACCTGGGAATTATCCGGCGGATGTCGTCGGGTATAAAAAATATGGATCTCAAACTTCTGTACATGGGGCTGCTGCTGTTGAAATGTGATCTCCATAACGTGAAAATCGCCTCAGCCGGGATGCCCCCGGTGTTACTCTATCACCGGAAAGAAGACCGGGTGGACCAGGTCATATTGAAGGGGATGCCCCTGGGGAGCAAGCTGGATTATCCCTATCGTGAAAGGGAACTGTCTCTCTCTCACGGCGATACCCTGCTGTTGATGAGTGACGGGCTTATGGAACTGTTCAACGAGGAGCGAGAACTGCTCGGACTGGAGAGGCTTCAGGCCGTATTCAGAGAAGCGGCCCGGTCCTCCGCCTCCGATATCCTCTCGCAGATAACGCGGTTCGCCGACCAGTGGACCGGCAGCAGCACGCAGGAGGATGACATGACCATTTTAGTGATGAAAGCAAAACAGCCCCAGCACCGTAACATCAACAGGGGCGGTACGTAAAGCCAAAAATAGACGAATACCATGACGATGCGCACTATCTTATCCATACCGATTTTTCTATTGTGTTTTACCGCGAGCGTATTCTCCCAAAGCTCCGGGGATGAGGAAAGTGAAGATCCGTTTAAGAATGACCCGTTCTTTTCAAAACCGCTCCAGGAGTTTTTTCAGCAGTCCAGCTCTTCGGCCAGAGACTCCGACAGGGATTCGGCCAATACCGAAGTAAAACGTCGCCTGCACTATTTACATGAAAAGGGGATCGATTATGATGATTTCCTGGAGGCGGGACCCTATAACTCAAACATGCTGTACAGCCAGCATCCCAACCTGCCGATGATCCACTATAATCGCGTCAGCGGGCTGTTTTTGGGCATAGAAAAGGAACGCATGCAGTGGTATGGCGATGACTGGCTCTTGGGGATTCCCTCAGTACAGACCCACGGACTTATCGGTTATTCTTTTGGCCAAAAAGAATGGAATTATTCCATTGGACTTGAAAAGCTGCTGGGCCGGAAAAAATATGTGATGATTGGGGGAGAATATTATAATGCCATGTCAACCGATGACCACTGGCGGGTGGGGCTTACCGAGACCACCCTTACCTCCATGATCGGGGGGTATGACTTTTTGGATTACTACAAGCAGAGAGGATATGGAACCTATCTCATTGTGCGTTCGCAGCGCCTGTTTGAAGGCGGCCTCTCTTTTAACGATGCCAGGTACAGCAGCCTGACGCGCCAAACGAACTGGGCCTTGTTCGGGTCGGGAGATCGTTACCGGGTAAATCCCCCGGTAGAACACCTTGGTGATCAACCGGGGGACACCCTGAATATCAGTACGCTCTCCATAGCAGCCTCCTTTAATCCCAAGCGACTTCTCCTTTCAAAACACTTCACTTTCAGCCTGTCCGGGATGGTTGAAATCGCTGATCCCGGTATTTCCGGGTCTGATTATGCTTACAACAAGTATATCGGAGAGCTGACGACATTCATCAACTTTGAACCCGGTGGCGTCTTAAGGTACCGGTTCAGGATCGGCAGCATTACGGGAGACGCTCCCAATTTCAAGGAATTTCAGCTCGGGGGCGTGGGTACGCTGCGCGCACTGCCGTATAAATCGCTGGGAGGCAGCCTGCCCAACATAAACCATCATGCCAATCAAATGATGCTGAGCAATGCAGAAATTCAGTTTGGCTCTCCCTCGTTTAACCCGGAAAACTGGGTTGACGCCGACGACTTTTATATCAGTCTGTTCCTGGATTCCGGATGGACAAATTACAGTGAGGATTTAGCCTCCTCCCCAAATCCGTTTACCGGTTTTGATCAATTTGATTTCGGAGATCTGAAGCACAACGGCGGAATCGGGGTGGGATCCAGCCTCATCCGCTGCGAGCTGGCTTGGGACCTGAACGAGACGTCGCGCGCGCCTGTCTTTTGGATCAGGTTTAACCCGACGTTCTAATGAGAGAATCGTCATTCTGGTCCCGTGCAATTTACTAGTAATGTCCGCCCCACAAAGTGTACTTTCTGCGTTCAATATAAAAAGCTTCCCACCGGTCAAGGAGGGAAGCTTTTCTTTAGGGCATTTGGTGCTTTGTGAAGCATCCAAATAGTAAATTCAATTCTCATTCGAAAAGTACGAGATCGAAGAGCGAAAGTTGCACTTCTCCTGCGATTTAGTTCTGCCCCAGCTTGAGGAATACAGCAGAAACCAGGGCACAGTCAACAAACAGTATCCGTTTTCAGTAGAAGAGCTCCATTACTTTTTTAGTTCAAAAACCGATATATTGCTACTGGCAAATTACCCCATTTGTCATTTCTCAAGCACATGGCATCCTCGCTGGAAGTTGGTCGGAGGGAATTGTAACGAGAATCAGCCCAGTTTGGATGGTTTGCAGTAGATTATGCCAGATCCGGCACCAGGAACCCATAATAATCTCATTCATTGACAAATATCAAAAAAGTCATACCGGTCACTGCCGCAGAGCTTCTTACCGCTGCGATAGTATTTGGTCTTTGTCTTGTTGCGATAGTGGGGTCGCGCTTATCCCGCCTGTCTGATACCAGCGCTATTGAATCGGACAGGCCGGTGCATATCTACCTCCATGAGAAGACCGATTTGCAGACTCTGAGCCAGATGCTGGCCGACTCGGGTGTGGTTCGCAGCAAAGAGGAGATGGTTTGGGCGGGACGTCTGTTGGGGTGGAATAACTTTAACACCGGGCATTACCTTATTGATGGCGGCTATTCTTACGACGTGCTTCTCTCGAGGATGTCCCGTGGCATCCAGGATCCAGTTGAAATTACGATTGTACCCGGTTTGGACAAAGACAGGCTCATTTCCAGCCTCTCTTCCCATTTCACCTTTGATTCGACACAACTGGCGGCGACCCTGGAAGACAGCAGCTTTTTAGCCGGGCATGGAGTGACTCCAGATACCTGGATCGGGAGAATGCTCCCTGAGACCTATTCGATGTACTGGAATACCCCGCCGGAAACCGTGGTCAGGCGTATATTTAGTGAATTTGAGTCGCTGGTTGCGGATAAATACAGCGGGCGACTGGATGAGCTCGACAAAACCATGGACGAGATCATTACGCTTGCCTCAATCATTGAGTGGGAGGTGCGACACAGAGAAGAAAAACCCGAAGTTAGCGGGCTGTATTGGAATCGACTGGAACAGGGCATGCGGCTGCAGGCCGATCCCACCGTAAACTACGCGGTTGGAGAGCGCCGCAGATTGCTCTACGAGGATTACAAAACCGATCACCCATATAACACCTACCTGTATCGGGGATTGCCTCCCGGCCCCATAACCAATCCAAGCCTGCACTCTATTGAAGCGGCCCTGTATCCGGCTGATCACGATTATTTGTATATGGTTGCTACTCCCGAAGGGTATCACCTGTTTTCAGAAACGTTCGAGGAACACAAAGAAAAAAGCGAAAAGTGGAGAGAGTGGCTCCGCGAGCAATACCGCATCAAACGCGAACGAGAGCGACAGCAACAGCAAACCAGCGATGTGCGGTAGTTTACAGTCTAAAATTACCACATTATTGTTCATGTCAAGACTAAAATGTCGGTTAAAGTCCTGGCAGCTTCTATTGTAGCTTGCCTTACCGACTCTTTAATTGGCAGGGGGTAAAGCGCTGGGAGATTTACCCTTCAGCTGTGTTAAAGGGAACATCACCGGCTTAACGTACAACGGTACGTCTGCGCGGCCATTTTCCCTTTGCCTTGCTGAAGAACAAATTTCTTGGTGAAAAATCCAGGCTAATTGGCTACGGGCTGTATTCCTTGCGGAGTGATAGTAAATATTTTCACTTCCTGGTTAACGTGGGTACCTTCGAAATGGATATTACTGATCAATCCTTCGTAGAGAGGTTCTGTTTTTATTGCCTCCTTCAGAAGAGCCGGATTTCCCACCCGTTCCAATGTACGCAGTATAAAATCGGCAGAGTCATACCCAATGAGGGCATATCGTGAGGCTTCCGTGCCAAAACGCTGGCTAAAATCTTCACGGAACTGCCGGACCCGTTCATTTTGCGAATCGATATGAAAACTTTCTGAAAAATAGATTGAACGGTTTTGCAGATGCTCTTCAGGAATCTCGGTTGCACCCCATTCCTGGGATCCGAGTACGGTGAGCCGGCTGTTCATTACCTGAAGATCCACCATTAGAAGCTCAATAAGTGTGGGAGCCGCCTGACCGGTAAACGGGGCATAAATCCCGTCAAGTGGCTGGTGTAATCTGCCGCTGGGTGTACTGGCCGTTTTATTAAAACCGGCGCTTGAGGCTTGAACAGTATCGGGCGCAAACCGTACGGTAAAATCGCTGATATCATAGCCGCGCTCCTCCAGGTCTTCGATCATGAAATGTTCAATGTGGGCACCCAGCCGCTCTGCTTCTGTTCGGAAGGCATAAGCTGAGGCGGCCCCGAGCGAGTTGCGTTCAGCAAACACGGCGAGGGTATCCATATTCAGGTTGTTGACTGCATACCGAGCCATTCTTTTTCCGTGAATTGAAAAGGTGGGATTGGCCTGGAAAACGTAGGGATTGTCGATATTTAGGCTGTCCGCATTGGCCAGGGGAGCCATTACCGGTATGTGGTATTGCTCCGCCAGCGCCGCGACCTGCACGGCAGGTTCAGAGTAGAGGGGCCCCAGTACCAGATCCACATTGGAACTCCAGGCCAAACGGTTCATGGCGTAGCCGGCAGAATCCATATCGGCCCCGGTATTTTGATACCGGATAAACGCTTTCTTATCGGCATTCCGCTGGTTAAACTCTTCGGCTGCCAGGAGATATCCCTGGTAAAGACCTTGTGAGGCGCTAAATTCCGGCGAACCGGCAATGGAGCGGGGCAAGGTGGCCCCGATATCATACACCATTCCCCGCGGGGCCGAAAGACGGCGGGCATATGAGTCGCGGTACGTGTAGTTCAGAGAATCGGAAAGCATCTGTTCCAGGGGTTCAAATGAGATCTCTCCGGAGGGGGAAGCGGAACGTTTGAGCTCATCAAGCAGCATTCTTGCAGTTTTATAATCTACCTTGCCAAAGGCCGACCTGATCAGATCTGATTGTATCTCCGGGAAACGTACCGATTGAAAGGCCTGCCGGCGCTGTGCCAGCGTCAGGTAATCCAGGATATCATTGTAAAGGGATCTTGACTGGTTGACGAGTGACGTTCGCGGGGTGATCTCTTTCAGCCGGTAGAGCCTGTTCAGGGCCAGCCCAAACTGGCTGAGTTGAAACTCGACCAGGGCCAACGTGAAACGCGCTTCATTGACAACCTGGTTCGACGCGTTGTCTGGAAGACTGTTTAGCATTGACTTGGCCTTCAGGTACTCCCCGAGGCTGTAATAACTTTTCCCGGTAAAGAGAATTCCTTCCGGTGAGTTCAGGTTTTGGAAAGCTGATACCGCCTTTTCATACTGCTCATTTTCATACAGATCCAGCGCATCTTCAAATGTCTGGGCAAACAGGGGAGTATTGCTGCCTAGCAACAGAAAAAATATCGTTGAAATGAGAACAAAAAAATTATTTAAACGGGTAAGAAAATTCACGGACGTCGGTATTATAAATTAATGTTAGGCGCTTGTTCTGCTTCTTATACAGTAACCATGTCCAAATGTTCTTTATTATTCCCACTCAATAGTTGATGGGGGCTTCGAGCTCACATCGTAGACCACGCGATTGATGCCACGCACTTCATTAATAATCCGGTTGGAGACATGGGCCAGGAACGGGTGCGGCAGCTTGGCCCAGTCTGCGGTCATCCCGTCAACGCTGGTAACCGCACGCAGGGCGATCGTAAATTCATAAGTCCGTTCATCCCCCATGACACCGACACTTTGTACCGGTAAAAGTACCGCCAGCGCCTGCCAAACCTCGTCATACAGATCGTGTTTTCGCAGTTCACTGATGAAGATATCATCCGCCTCGCGGAGCAGGTCCAGCTTGTCCCTGGTCACATCCGAGATGATGCGGATTCCCAGGCCGGGACCCGGGAACGGGTGGCGCTTGATAAAATGATCCGGGATTCCAAGTTTACGCCCCACATTTCGAACTTCGTCCTTAAAAAGCTCCCGTACCGGTTCCACCAGGTCAAGGTTCATCTCTTCCGGGAGCCCGCCCACGTTGTGGTGCGACTTGATCGTGGCTGATGGTCCCTTGAATGAGACGCTCTCAATTACATCGGGATAGAGCGTACCCTGGGCCAGGAACTTGAATGAATTGTCGTCGCTGATCGCATCGTCAAAGACCTCAATAAAGGTGTTGCCGATGATTTTCCGTTTTTTTTCCGGGTCGAAAACTCCTTCCAGTCGATCAAGGAATTTATCAGAGGCGTCGATCCCCTTAACCGGGAGATGGAGCTTGTCTTCATAAATATCGAGCACATCCTGGAACTCGTTCTTGCGAAGGAGCCCGTTATCGACAAAAATACACTGCAGTTGATCACCGATGGCTTTGTGAACGAGCGTTGCGACTACGGTCGAGTCTACCCCGCCCGAGAGTCCACACAAGACCCGAGCGTCACCCACCTGTTCCCGGATTTCACGAATGGTCGCCTCGATAAACGATTCGGCAGTCCAGCTTCCATGCAGCTGGCAGATTTCAAAGGAAAAATTCTTTAGAATTTTCTTCCCGTAAACCGTGTGTACGACCTCCGGGTGAAACTGGACTCCGTAAATCGGTTTACGGGTGTGCCGAACGGCCGCCACCCTGGCGTTGTCGGTATGGGCGATAATTTCGTAGGCATCCGGCAGTTTTATGATATGGTCGCCGTGACTCATCCACACGATCGACTCTTCCGGGATCTCTTTGAGCAGGTCAGTGTCATCATCCACGATAAGCTCAGAACGTCCAAACTCCCTGCGGTCCGCCTGTTCTACGCTGCCGGGGATCTCATTGTGGGCCAGGATCTGCAGACCATAACAGATCCCGAGAATCGGAACCTCCCATTCGTAAATATGTGTATTAAGGGGAGGGGCATTCTCATCATTCACACTCATCGGCCCGCCGGAAAGGACGATGCCGGAAGGCACGGATTCGTCAAACAGGGTGAGATCCGCATTACAGGGATGGATTTCGCAGTATACGTTCAGCTCTCGCAGGCGACGGGCGATAAGCTGGGTGTACTGCGATCCAAAATCAAGAATTAAAATCCATTCTTCAGGTCTATGGTGCATCGGTGGGTATTCGGTATGTTCGTTAGTTGTTACCGGTTATGTTGTTGGATTGGACTCTGTTTGCCGGGTTGCTTTTTCAGTTTCTACCACTTCAAAGACGACCACGATAATGATAAAACATTGTGGCCGAATGTGCATTCTACGGAGCCCGGTGTTAAATGCCTAGAGTGTTCTTTTTCGCTTTAAAAATTCCAACGAACCAATAGCGGGTTTACAAATGATTACCAACAGGACTTTGCAAAGCATTCGAATCACCGTTCGGAGGGAGTCGTACTCCCGCTTTATGTGCTATAGAAGGTCGGTGTACAACCACCTTCCAACCAGGCATCAGGTTTGGCAAAGGCCTCTGCTAAATAATGATTTTCCTGTATTCATCCGCAGACATCAGTGCATCCAGTTGGGAGGCATCCGCCAGCTCAATTTTGAGCATCCAGCCTTTGCCATAGGGGTCGTCATTGACCTGCTCCGGCTCCGCTTCCAGTGACGCATTGATCTCGGCAATGGTCCCGTCGACAGGGGCAAAAAGTTCGGAAACCGTCTTTACAGCCTCCACCGTTCCGATGACCTCTTCCTGCTCAAACTCGAATCCTTCAGGTTCCAGCTCAACAAAAACAATGTCGCCGAGCTCACTTTGGGCGAAATCGGTGATTCCAATCGTGGCGGTTCCGTCGCCATTGTCACGAATCCATTCGTGTTCTCGGGTATATTTTAGCTCCTCGGGAAAGTCCATGTCAGTAAAGGTTAATTTTCCGGGTTAAATTTAAATTCCTTCTCCAGGTAATGGGTATTGAATGTGCCCGCCTGGAAGTTGGGGTCATCCATCAGTTGCAGGTGATAGGGGATGGTGGTTTTAACGCCCTCCACGACAAATTCTGACAGCGCGCGGCGCATCTTGTTGATGGCGTCCCGGCGTGTGGGTGCACTGACAATCAGTTTGGCGATCATCGAGTCGTAATGCGGCGGGATGCGGTAGCCGGCGTAAGCGTGGGTGTCAAGCCGCACATTGTGCCCTCCCGGGGGATGAAATACGCTGATGGTGCCGGCGGTTGGACGGAAATTGTGAGCCGGATCCTCGGCATTTATGCGGCATTCAATGGCGTGTCCCCGCATGGTCAGCGAGCGCTCTTCCAGCTTTTCACCGGCCGCTACCTTTATTTGCTCTTCCACCAGATCGTAGTCTGTAATCTCTTCCGTCACCGGGTGTTCTACCTGAATCCGGGTATTCATCTCCATAAAGTAGAAGTTGAGGTCTTTGTCGACCAAAAACTCGACCGTTCCCGCTCCTTCATAGCTTACCGAATGGGCGGCATTGACGGCCGCTTCTCCCATTTCTTCCCGAAGTTCCGGTGTCATGAGCGGAGAAGGGGACTCCTCCAGTATCTTTTGATGGCGCCGTTGCAGCGAACAGTCTCGTTCGCCCAGGTGGATCGCGTTTCCGTGCTGATCACCCAGAATCTGTATCTCCACATGGTGGGGATCCTGTACAAATTTTTCAATATATACGGCCGGATTTCCAAAAGCGGCTTCCGCTTCGTTACGACAAGTGTCAAACGCCTGTTGCAGCTTGGACTCCTCCGTAACAATGCGCATGCCGCGCCCGCCGCCGCCGGCCACCGCTTTGAGGATAACCGGGTAGCCGACCTCTTTGCAGATCGGCCGGGCTTCCTCAGGCGTTTCTACGATTCCCTCGCTGCCGGGAACCACCGGCACCCCGTTGCTGATCATTTTCTCCTTGGCCTTGGCCTTGTCTCCCATGGTGGCGATCATCTCTGGAGAAGGACCGATAAATTTAAGATCGTGTTCGGAGCAGATCCTTGAAAATTCGGCATTTTCAGACAGGAAGCCATAGCCGGGATGGATCGCCTCGGCATTGGTAATTTCTGCCGCTGCCAGGATACTTGGAATTTTCAGATAGCTGTCTTTACTGGGCGGGGGACCTATACAGACGGCCTCATCAGCAAATTTTACGTGAAGGCTGTCTTGGTCGGCCGTTGAATACACCGCAACTGTGTTAATGCCCATCTCTTTGCAGGTGCGGATAATACGAAGTGCAATTTCGCCACGATTGGCGATCAAAATTTTGTTAAACATGGATAACTATTTTGCTGTTAGCCTATGACAAATAGTGGTTGGTCGTATTCTACCGGTTCGCCGTCTTCAACGAGTATCTTTTTGACTTCCCCGGAATATTCCGACTCAATTTCGTTCATGATTTTCATCGCTTCCACGATACAGAGGGTCTGCCCCTTGTCAACGGAGCTGCCAACTTGAACAAAGGGGTCGGAGTCGGGAGATGGTGACCGGTAAAAGGTACCGACGATGGGTGATTTTACCACTTCGCCCTCGGCTTCTTTTTCGGAGTCCTGTTCCGCCGCCGCATCAGGCTGGCCGGGCTGGGGCTGGCCGGAGGATTGAGCAGACTGTGCCTGGACGGCCGCCTGTACCTGGGGCGATACTTGTTGTGGCACCGAAACCTGTTGCACGTCGCCTTTCTTTTTAACTTTTATTTTAAAATCACCTTCTTCAATAGCCACTTCGTTAACTTCACTTTCGGCTATTAAATCGAGAAGTTTTCTTATTTGATCTAAATCCATGATTAATAATTAGTTAGACTTTGCTCGTTCAATATACTCGGAAGTGCGGGTATCAACTTTGATTTCATCGCCCTCATTGATAAACAGCGGAACCTTGACGGTTGCTCCCGATTCCAGCGTGGCCGGCTTACTGCCGCCCTGGGCTGTATCGCCCCGAACACCGGGGGTTGTTTCCACCACTTTACTGACCAGATGATCCGGGGGTTCAGCGTAGAGTACATTTTCGTTGTCGGTGTCGATGACCAGCGTGCATTCCTGCCCGTCGGCAAAAAATTCCGGTTTTTTCACATTTTCTCTATTTACCGGGATCTGTTCATACGTTTCCTGGTGCATAAAATGAAACAGGGGGCCATCAGAATAGAGGAACTGGTAGGGTTGACGTTCCACACGTATTTCAAGAAGCTTTTCACCAGAACGAAAAGTCTTTTCAATGGTTTTGTCATTGACAACACCTTTCAGCTTTGTACGAATAAACGCACCGCCTTTGCCCGGTTTCACATGCTGGTAATCAACAATGGAGTAGAGTTCGTTTTCCACTTCGATGACCATTCCGGTTCTGAATTGAGATGTATCTATCTTAGCCATAAATATCTGGTTGTCAATCTTCTGTCGTGAGCCTCGGAGCAATGGTTATCGACCGCAAAATGATTTACAGCGAGGGAACCACGACTTTTTAAAGTTGGTCAAAAATAGCATGAGCGGTTAAGGATAACAAGCGTGGATTAAAACATATTTGGGAAGAGGGCACGCAGCAGGTTAAAGAGGATAACGATTGGGCAGATAATCATCACAAAAAACTTCCAGGCTTTACCCAGCAGGGTGTCTGAGAACCCCTTGTAGCCGGAGTTCAACTCTTTGAAGGCATTTTCCGTTTTCCAGACATATCCCAGGAACAGGCATATCATGATACCGCCGAGGGGGAGGCCAATCTGGCTGAATACAAGGTCCAGAAAATCGATCAGCGGCAGGTAAAACCCGATGATCAGCGAGATAAAAAGAATTCCGAGACCAATGTAGACGGCCGCAGTCTTCCGCTTTACATCGTATTCATCAATGGCGAAGGAGACCGGTACCTCCAGCAGCGAAATAGTGGAGGTCAGGGCCGCCACACTCAGCAGCAGGAAAAAAGTGCCGCCGAAAACAAGTCCGAGCAGCCCCCCCAGTTCATGAAAGAGAGCCGGCAGTACCTGGAAAATAAGTGCCGGGCCGGCCAGCAGGCTGCCGTCATCGGCAAAAATGGAGATCCCCGCGGTCTGGGCCATGTACATGGCGGGAAGGATGAGAAGCCCGGCCAGGAAGGCGATCCCGACATCGGTTATCGTTACGAGTGCCGCGGCTTCGGGAATATTTTCCTTTTTGCTGAGGTAGGAACCGTAAGTGATTAGCGCACCCATTCCCAGGGACAGGGAAAAGAATGCCTGCCCCATGGCCGCGAATATAAGTTCCGGGGTAATCATCGAAAAGTCGGGCTGCAGGTATACGGCCAGCCCCTCCGTGCTGCCAGGCTGGGTGATGGTGTACCCGATCATGATGATCAGGATCCCGATCAACAGCGGCATCATGGTTTTGGTGGCCCGCTCGATACCGTCACTGACCCCTCCCACAATGATGGAAATGGTGGCACCCATAAACAGGGTTGAAAAGATCGCGTTCAGGAGCCCGTTATTGGTATCGGCAACCCAGGTGGCCCAGTCGACAAGCCCCAGGAAAAAGAAAATCTCCTCGAAGACGTAGCTCACCGTCCATCCGGCGATCACGGTGTAGAACGAAAGTATCATGATGCCGCAAAGCACTCCCCACAGGCCAATGAGGGGATAAAATTTGTTGCTGCCCCCCAGTGCTTTAAACGCACCCACGGGATTTTTCTGGGTATGACGGCCGATAGAAAGTTCGGCCATCATAACCGGGAACCCAATGAGAAAACAGCAGATCAGGTAGATTATCAGGAACGCCCCGCCACCATTCGAGGCCGCTTCGGTCGGGAATCGCCATATGTTGCCCAAACCGACAGCCGATCCCGCAGCGGCAAGGATAAAACCGATTTTCGAATTCCAACTCCCCCTGGTACTTGCATCTGAAATAGCCAAATGAAAATCTCCTTATTTTTGGTCGCAGTTAAAATAGTGTCTTAACATTATGAACGCATCCGGGCACTACCGGCAAATCCAAATGCATTTATAAAGTGACTAAAGAAAGAATTAAACTCGAACATTTTTGAAACCGATACTCCCAATTGTCCCTTCCGGTACCCCGTCGTATTAATAACGGCGTCTGGATGTTGAATGTGTCAGGTAATCGGGCTGCCGGGTTCGGCATCCGTTTCTACGAAGCGGAGCCTCCCGTCGGCCGTTTCGGCCATTAAAATCATACCGTTGCTTTCAACCCCCATCAGGGCTTTGGGTGCCAGGTTGGCCACCACGCAGACCTTTTGTCCCACGATCTCTTCCGGGTCGAAATCGGGAGCAATGCCTGAGACGATTGTTCGCGTCTCAAAGCCGAGGTCTACCGTCAGCCTAAGCAGCTTGTCTGCTTTTTCGATAGGCCGGGCCTCGACAATCTTGCCCGCCCGTATATCGATGGCCGTAAAGTCATCGAACTCAATTTCATCCTTAAGCGGTTCGTAATCCGCCGTTTGCCCGTCTTCCGACATCTCTGCAGCGCGATCCTTCAATTTCTGCAGCTGCTGCTCGATCTGTTCATCCTCAATTTTCTGGAACAGGATTTCGCCCTGCTCCACTGCTTTACCCACTTCCATCAACTGGTCGTTCACCGCATCCCAGCCGATATCCTCCGGCAGTCCGAGCTGGTTTCTGAGTTGTGCCATCTTGCCGGGCAGAACCGGGTGGAAAAGCACCGAAAGGGCCGCGGATATCTGAAGACAGACGTGTAACGTATTAGCACAAGCCCGGGGATCCTCTTTACGGGTTTTCCACGGTTCCATCTCCGTAAAATATTTATTCCCCACGCGCGCCAGGTTCAGGGTTTCGGCAATCGCTTCACGGATTTTATAATGCTCATACTTTTCTGCAATGCTCTTTTTATGCTGTTCAATCTGGTCTAGGGCTTCCCTGTCTTTGGGAGAGGGATCTGTCAGTGCGGGAACTGTACCGTCAAAATATTTGGAGGTAAAGGATGTCGTTCGGAAGATAAAGTTTCCGAGAACATCGGCAAGCTCACTGTTGACCTTCGTTTGGAAATCGCTCCAGGAAAAGTCGGAATCTTTGGTTTCAGGCAGGATGGTACCCAGAACATACCGCAGGAGGTCGGCCTCGAACTCTTCGAGGTACTCGTTCAGCCAAACCGCCCACCCGCGGGAGGTGGAGAGCTTCTTGCCCTCCAGGTTCAGGAACTCGTTGGCCGGTACATTTTCAGGCAGCACATAATCGCCGTGTTGCATCAGCAGCATGGGAAAAATGATGCAATGAAATACGATGTTGTCTTTCCCGATAAAGTGAACCAGTTCAACCTCCTCATCCTGCCAGTACGCTTTCCAGCGTTCCGGATCGCCCTGCTGCCGGGCCCATTCTTTTGTGGCGGATATATAGCCGATGGGAGCGTCGAACCATACGTAGAGCACTTTGTCCTCGAATCCTTCCACCGGAACCGGAACGCCCCAGGTCAGGTCACGCGTCATGGCCCGGTCGCTGAGCCCGTCGTTCAGCCAGCTTTTGACCTGTCCCATTACGTTGGGTTTCCAGTTTTCGCGGGTGTCGAGCCATTCCTCCAGCTCCTGCTGGTAGTCTCCCATCGGCAGGTACAGGTGTTCGGTTTTCTTGGTAATCGGCTTGTTGCCGGTCAATGCACTTCTCGGGTCGATCAGTTCAGTGGGAGAGAGGGAGGTGCCGCACTGTTCGCACTGGTCGCCGTAGGCTTCTTCGTAGCCACAACTGGGGCAGGTGCCTTTCACATACCGGTCGGGCAGGAACATGTCTGCTTCTTCGTCATAGAGCTGTTCCTCCACCTTTTTCGTGAAGATGCCCTTCTCATACAACTTCTTGAAAATCTCCTGGGATGTCTCCCGGTGCACATCCGAGCTGGTTCGTCCGTAGTAGTCGAACGAAATCTTAAATTTCTCGAACACCCGCTTGTTCATCTCATGAAATTTGTCCACAATATCCTGCGGGGCAACGCCTTCTTTTTCTGCGGCAATGGTAATAGGCACTCCATGCTCATCGGAGCCGCAAATATAGACTACATCGGCGTTTTTAAGGCGCTTGTATCTCACAAAAAGATCGGCGGGAAGATAAGCACCTGCAATATGTCCGAGGTGAATAGGACCGTTGGCGTAGGGCAGGGCAGAGGTTACAAGAAGCTTTTTCGACATTCGCGTCAACTGTTGGATTAATAATTCGGTAGTTCAGATTGAGAGCGAAAATAACAGCTTAAATTTAAAAATCCGAAATTCGCGCCGCTTAAATCGGGTCGGGCTCAGACCGGCCGGACTCCCGGTGTTGATTCCGTCCTTTTTTAAGAGGGGGTGCAACATCTCATTATGACCACGATTTTTGCAGGAACCCGTACAGCGTTACCCCCACTGCCACGGAGACGTTCAGGGAGTGCTTGTTCCCGTACTGGGGTATATCTACAAATTGATCGATATGGGGCATAATCGTCTCATCAATGCCCGTTACCTCATTGCCGAAAACGAGGCACAGCTTTTTCTGCTCCGGCGGCTGGTAATCGGGCAGGTGGATGCTGTTGTCGGTCTGTTCGATCCCCACCAAGTGAAAACCGGCTTCCCGAAGCTGGTTAAAAAGGAATTCCGCATCCTCGAATTGCTTCCAGTCCACAAACTGTTCAGCCCCGATCGCCGTTTTGGATATTTCCGGCCGGGGCGGGGCAGGCGTAAAACCGGAAATCAGGATCTCTGAAATGCCGAACGCATCGGCACTGCGGAAAGCCGCTCCCACGTTGTGCATACTGCGCAGGTTATGCAGCAAAATTTTCAGATGTTGCATCGGCTCCGGGACCGACCGGGAGCGATTGTTCTTCAAAATCTGTTTCGTAGTAAGCTTTTTAATACTCATACAGATGGACTTTCTTGAAAGTAACGAAGGTAAAATCGTTAGCATTAATACAAATATCATAGTATTTTTAGCGCCTAACAAACTGGAAAGTACGTAAAATATTTATGTCAGCTTCGGCTGGCATTCTTTTTTTGAAGTACATTTTGAATGAAAAAGCAGAACCTCGACACCATGAGTGATAAGAATTATCTGTCCAGAGAAGGTTTCGAAAGACTGGAAGCAGAACTTAAAGATTTAAAGACCCGTGGGCGGAAAGAGATCGCCGAAGAGATTGCCGAGGCACGTGCGAAGGGTGACTTAAGCGAGAATGCCGAGTATGATGCCGCCAAAGAGGCACAGGGGATGCTTGAGAAGCGGATCTCTGAGCTTGAAAATGCACTGGCAAATGCTCGGATACTGGATGAAGATGAAATAAAAACCGACAAGGCTTATCTCCTTTCCACGGTAACAATCCACAACCACAAGACCGATAAAGAGGTTAAGTACACGCTGGTCTCCAAAGACGAGGCCAATTTCAAGGAAAACAAGATTTCGGTTGACTCTCCCATCGGCCAGGCGATTCTGGGATGCGAGATAGGCGAGGTCGTTGAGGTGGATGTGCCCGCAGGAACACTGAAATTGGAAATAAAAAACATAGAACGATAACAGATGGATATTGCCGTAATAGGTACCGGTTATGTAGGACTTGTCTCGGGCACCTGCTTTGCTGACTCGGGAAATAACGTTACATGCGTTGATATCGATGAAGAGAAGATCCAAACCCTGAAGCAGGGGGAAATACCTATTTATGAACCCGGACTGCATCGGTTATTCAGCCGCTCGATAAAAGAGGATCGCCTGCATTTTACAACTAACCTGGAGCATTCTGTCAAACAGGCGGAACTCATTTTCCTGTGTCTTCCAACACCGCCGGGCGCCGACGGACAGGCCGACCTGAGTGCCGTCCTTAAGGTGGCGGAACAGCTCGGAAACCTGATTGATGAATACAAGGTCATTGTCAACAAAAGCACGGTGCCGGTTGGCACTGCCGAGCAGGTACGCCGGCGAATTGCGGCCAACGCGACCACCGATTTTGACGTTGTCTCCAACCCCGAATTTTTGCGTGAAGGAGCCGCGGTTGAGGATTTTTTGAAGCCTGAACGAGTCGTTATCGGGACTTCCAGCAAGCGGGCAGCGGAAAAGATGGAGCTCCTGTATGAACCGTTCGTGCGCAGCGGCAACCCGATCATCGTTATGGATGAACGGAGTTCGGAGCTCACGAAATATGCTGCCAACTCTTTCCTGGCCACTAAAATTACGTTTATGAACGAGATTGCCAATATCTGTGAGCGGGTAGGGGCCAATGTCGATCACGTGCGGCGGGGTATCGGCACGGATTCCCGTATCGGCAAGCGATTCCTTTTTGCCGGCATCGGGTACGGGGGCAGCTGCTTCCCCAAAGATGTGCAGGCGATTCATCAGACCGCTTCCCAGTTCGGCTATGATTTCAAAATTCTCGATTCCGTAATGAAGATCAACGATGCACAAAAGATCTCCCTGCTCCCCAAAATGGAGAAGTTTTTCGGAACGGATGATTTTACCGGCAAAACATTTGGTATCTGGGGACTCTCTTTCAAGCCTGAAACCGATGATATCAGGGAAGCTCCGGCCCTGTATGTCACCAAGGAGCTGGTACAACGGGGGGCAAAACTAAAAGCCTATGACCCCGAGGCGATCGCTACTTTCAGGGCGGCTGCAGATGAAGAGGTGCTGGAGAACACCGATTTTGTACACGATCAAAAAGACGCGCTGCGGGGAGTGGACGCTCTCGTGATCTGCACCGAATGGAATGAGTTCCGGCGACCTTCGTTTGATAATTTCCCGAAACTGATGAAGGAAGCGGTTATCTTTGATGGTCGTAACCTTTACGATCTCAAGCGGATAGAGGATATGGATATCAAATACTTTAGCATCGGTCGCCCAACGGTTAACGTCCCTGAAATGCAACCCGACAACGCCTGATCCTTCAAAAATATGCCGCGGCTGGTAGATCTGTATCCCTACCGTTTTATAGAGGATACTCCTCAATTTTTTGTAGCAAAACGCGCGAAAAACAAAATGTATGCCGGGCAGTGGCGGATGGTCGGCGGCAAAGTAAAACCGGGAGAGACCGCCTGGCAAGCGGCTCTTCGAGAGCTTAACGAAGAGCTGAGTGTAGATCCCGAACGGTTTTGGTCACCTCCAACGTTAAATCAATTTTATGAGCCCTCGACCGATATGATACACCAGATCCCTGTTTTTGCAGCAGAATTAAACCGGGCGCCGGACATCCGGCTTAACGAGGAGCACACCCGCTATAAATGGATTACGATTGATAAAGCAGAACATTATATTTACTGGCCAGAACAGCGGAGAATATTACGGTTTATTCATGATATATTGTTGTCAAAAGCTATAATAGAAGACTGGGAAATCCCGATTCATTGATGAAAATTCCGCCTCTCGCAACGTGTTGTGCCGCCATATTTATAGGTCTATTTCTTGCCACTCCGGGCATGGCGCAAGAGACGAAAAGCTATGAGCTGCTGCCTTACCCGGATGTCTGGTACAATGACGTGGACGGTATTCGCGCAGGAGTGCGTGTGACAGGCCAGGTCCCCGGCACATTTCAGGATGGCCCCCACCGGTTGAATGCAGGGATCTGGCTCGGAACGTGGTGGCCAGAAGACCCCATATCCTACAATGTTGAATTTACCGAACCGATTCCTTCCATCTCGGGGTTCAACAGCGAGGGGAATATACGGCTTGCCAGTTCCATCAGGGCCGGATTTTCGCGTCACGGCATCCAATTTAATAAACGGTGGCAGCCGGGTTTTGACGAGCGTCAGTTTGTAACGTTTTCTGCCGGAATTACTGCACAAAAGCGCTTTGACGATTCCTATCTACTTTTCCCGCATACGTGGCAGCAGGAATGGCTGTGGCTTGGAACACTGGGATTTGAACTGAACAATGCAAACGTCCTGGGCCGCTATCAAGTCAAGGCCGATGTTAAGGCAAATATTGCGGGAGAGACTTCTCCATTTGTTTACGCGGCCGTGGAACTGAAGCAGCAGTTTTTGCTGGGGTCCGGGTTTGGACTCCATACACGCCTTTTTTCAGGGCTGGCTTCCGAAAAGACCGCACCGGAGTTTCTGTTTAGCCGCAGCTTCCGGCCGATCGTTCAGTGGAACCAGAACAGCCTGGTTCGTGCCAAAGGCACCATTCCCACCTCGTGGATGTCAACGGGTCTCTTCCAGGTAGCGGGCGGGGCGAACTTGAGAGGATACAGCGAGCAGGATATTTCTGCACTTGAAAACGGGCTGAGTCCTCTGCTGACCTCCGTGGGAGCACTCAATATCGAACTGGACTATCCCAACCCGCTCGACCGGGCAATCCGCAATATTCCGGTGATCGGTAATTTTATGAGGCTGCGTTCGTATATCTTTAATGATACCGGTACTTCACTGGGACTGACAAGCCTTGAAGAGTCTCACGTGCTTTCGGATGCAGGTCTCGGCTTTACGTTTTCCTTCAATATTCCTGATTATCTTGGCAACCCGCGGGGCCTGGTGCTTCGGTACGATCTCCCGTTGTGGGTTTCGCATCCGCAGGAAAATTCGCACTTTTCGTTTCGTCATGTCATAGGAATCGGAGCTGTTTTTACATTCTAATACCACTGCTTGAACCGTTTATTTCAATATAACCTCTTTTTCCTGGTCCTGGTCCTGGTACTGGGAGCCTGCACCAATCCGCGGTGGATGGTTAAAGATACACAGACGATCGATCCGGAGGATTACACGCTGCTTTCCTCCCGGGAGTTTCCTGCGGTATCCCAGCCGCCAACTGCAGAAGATCCTGTTCTGCACCTGCAGCTGATGTCCCAACAGCGGTATGAATTTGCACAAAAAGTTCTCATGGAGCGGTATGTACAGGACTACAAAATTCGTCCTTTTTTCTTTTCGCTGGGCGTAATGGGGGCGGCTACCGCTTTTTACCTGGCCAATTCCAATGCCGTTAACGGCATTGAGGGGCGCCTGGAAACGGTGACGCTCAATACTGTCGGTGGACTGCTGGTGCTGAGTTCGACTCTGAATTTCAAACCCGATGGGGAACCCCGCCCCACGGGAGAGGAGCGTTTTCTGCGGACATCGGGCTGGCAGATCAAAACCGATACTGCGCGGGTATCCAGCGCCGAACATGATTCGGCCACCATCAATATTTATTACAACGGGGATGCGATCACCGAACAGCAGCGTTATGGGCTCAGCAATGGCCAGATAAATGTTGATCTCGGTTCGGTGTTAAGTGCAGCAGAAATTACGGATCCGGATCCCGGCCCCGTAAATATCGAAGTCGGATACAGCGACAGCACCTACCTTTTTTCATACCCGCTGGATTCCATCCTCCGGCCGTTTGCCAGGGTGGAGACACCGGTGACAGAACTAAGAAATGCCCCCGATGAATCCATTGAAAATGTGTTGGCTGAACTCATTGAGGGAAGTCAGCTTCAAATAGTGGAAGAGGCCGGCCGGGAATGGTACAAGGTTCTGTACGGCATTTCGGATAATTTCATTGCCAGGGGAGATGTGTCTCTTGTCTGGAGAACTTCCGATTTTGCCAAAAAGAACCAGGTCGTGGCCGTTCCCACGGTTCCGTTTGGTAGAATTGATGTGGAAACGAATATCCCGATATTAAACGCATCGAATAAGCACGGTATAGGTATGCTCGTTGGTAATGAAGAATACCGGGGAAACTATACGCCCAGAAAGTATACGGGACGAGACCTGCAACTCATCGAAACCTACCTGCAGAATGCTCTGGGATATCCCTCCGACAGCATTTACCGGATGGAAGATCTGACGACCCGGCAGCCGGTAGATTCTGTCATGGCACTCATGCGTTATACAGCCACCGACAGCTCCAACATCTTTGTCTACCTGAGTGGGTATGGCGTGTTGCAGGACACACAGGGAGACTATCAACCCGCGCTGCTGCTGACTTCTGAAGACAGTACGGCACAAACGGCGATCAACCTGATTTCCCTGTATAAAACCATTGCCAGCATTCCTTCACAATCAACTGTTATCATCAACAATATCGATTTCCGCCAGTCGGCAGAAGCAATCGGTGAAGGGAGCAGCTCACTGCCGCGATTCCGGCAACCGCTTCAAAATGCGGCGATCTCCCTGGTCAATGAGAACGAAAGGCTGGCGATACTGTTTTCTTCAGAGCTGGATCAGTCGACCCACCTGTATCTGGGGAATGGGCAGGAGGATAAAAAGCACCATATCTTCCCGTATTACTTTGCAAAGGGACTTCAGCAGCGCAGGACCAACATTTCAGATCTATTTGAGTACCTGCAGCGCAATGTTTCTTACACAGCCCGCAAACTGCACGACGAGCCTGAAGATCCCATTTTTTTTGGTGATGAATCGATCAACCTTGACGGAGAATGAGTTACCTGTACCTGCTGTTAAGTGCCGGCTGCTCGCTGCTGCTCGTCCACCTGATGAAAGCCGGGGAGAGCAGAGACCAACGGATGCTCAACACATTTGCCGTCAATTACCTGGTTGCGGCACTTGTCGCTTTCAGTATCGGCGGGCTGCCCTCGCTGGAGGCAAATCTGGAACTGTTGACCAATCCGGGCTTCCTGTTTGTCGTGGCGACCGGCAGTATTTTTATTGTCAACTTCCTGGTGTACAGTAAATCGATACACCTGAACGGCATCGGAATCTCGGTTACCGCGATGCGACTATCCCTTCTGGTACCGGTACTGGTTTCGGTGTTGCTGTACAGGGAGTCGGTTACCGCGGCAACGGTTCTGGGCCTGATCCTGGTATTTGTAGCCCTGGGATTGCTGATCCCCCGGAAACGAACCATCCGGTTTAAGAAAATTGACGCCGCCTGGCTGCTGATCGTCATATTCCTGCTGACGGGCCTGGCCGACGCCTCCCTAAAAGTGTATGAAGAGGACTTCAGTCTGCAATTCAACGAATTGACATTTATGGGGATGGTCTTTTCCGTGGCATTTTTGGTGGGGTTGATCCTGATGTTTGTCCAAAAAGGACCTGCATTAAAAAAGGGAGAGGTTGTCACCGGTGTGCTGATAGGGATTCCAAACCTTTATTCAACGGTTTTTTTGATCTATGCGCTACACCAGATAGACGGTGCGATCGCATATCCCGTAGTGAATATCCTTAACGTGGCGGGAGGTACGCTGCTGGGACTTTGGATCTGGGATGACACCGTCACAAAGCTTCAGTGGTGGGGTATAGCGGCAGCCCTCGCCGCAATACTACTTTTGATTTAACCGGAAATAACGGGCATATCCCGTAAAATGGGATATGCCCGTAGAAATTACTTCCGCCTGAACGCTCCCTTGCGCTGGTTGCGTTCTTCCCGGGGGCGGGCAACATTTACTTTAAGCATGCGTCCTTCGTATTCAGCACCATCGAGCTCTTGAATAGCCGTTTGTGCTTCCTCATCCGATTCCATCTCTACAAAACCGAACCCTTTTGAACGTCTGGTATCGCGATCGGTTATTACTTTGGCGGAGGCGACAGAACCAAACTCGTCAAACAGTTCCTGCAAGTCTTCGCTGGAAACTCCATAGTCCAGATTTCCAACATATATAGTGGTCATTTTTCGAAATATTAAATTAGCAAATATTAGACATAGGATACGGCCGGGAGAACCGTCGCTGCAGTAATAAGTGAAACAACTTGGCAACCATCCGGCGAGAACCTAATCCTTTCAGGATTATGCTACGACTTTTTATAACAGGAACCTAATTAAAAATAGAGCGTCGGCCCATAAAATAAGAGTTGATATCATTGTCAATACCAGCCGAGTTTGAATCCCCAACGGCCAATATCAAAAATAAATGCGAGACCCCAGTAATAGATAAAATAGGTGCCGCCTGTGATCAGCGCGAGCCCGCTGATCAGGCGGAACCGATACGGCTTTTGAACCGCTGCTTTTCCAAGGCGATCCCCGCCGAGCCAGAGGATAATAAAGAACAAGAGGGCCATCACCGCAATTTGCCCGAGCCCCTGTACCATCATGACGCCCGCTCCATATATTGGGTTCTGAGCGCTGGCGGCATACGTGAGAAATTCCCTGAACACCGGGAAAGGCCGCCCAACGGCAAATAAACCGACAAGTGTACCAAGAAGCAGTGCCTTTGTTGTGGTCTGATTAAAAAAAGCGCGGGTTGTTGCCGAGAAACGCTGTTTTATCCGGTCCAAATAACCGAGTTCCAGCCCGCCCCATACCAGCATGATTAGACCCAGCATGGAAAATACGGCCTGTGCCTGCCCCAGGCGTACGGACCGCTGGTTTAGCACCTCGACTCCCTCGGCACCGAGGAATCCTGCAAAAATGCCGTATCCCCCGGTAATAACCAGCACGCCCGCGGTAAAGGCGCCAAATGCTTTCATTGCAGATGTTGTGCCGCTCCCGTCGGTCGAACACGCAAGTCCCGGAATCATCGCAAAGACAACACAGTTACAGGCGGTAAACGTGGCAGCCAGCCCGGCGATTGCCGCAAAGATGAACCCAAAACCACGGCCATGCTGTTCATAGCCTCCTGCCAACCGGCTGGTATCGCCGATCGTATTTCCGGCGATAACCTCTTTGCCAAAGCCATCGACAAGATGATAGTTCCAGAAACCGGCCAGTAATACGGCAAAGACGACCGCACCAAGTGTATAAGCTACCCGCTTGCTTTTCGGATAGGCGGCATGAAAATTTTGATAATTTGTCATTGTAATCCGATCATTTGTTTCGATTCAGGAACAAGTTAATATCTCAAAACCCTTATAATCTAAACAATATATATTTTTGCACAACTACCGCCGACCTGTTTTTACAGTTTGGAACCTGAATTTTTGCCTCGCAAGACAGTAGATCTCTCTTTTCATAACAATCATTTATCTCTGGTATAGACCCTTTCAATTGGTACGGACTGATCAAATTTATCATATTTGGATTGGAACAAGGAAGTTCATAAACAAAGCAGAAACAGTAGTCGTCTAAAGTTTTTGTTGCCCAACATTTTATGTATCTTTAAGCGTTTATATAGACTTAATTCAAATACGGTTTGAACGGATCGCATGAACCGTTTGTTTGCCAAACTGAATACAGAAACCAAGGAAAATCAGTAACCGACAAATTTATGAGTGAAACAGAAGCACTTGAGTCCATGGTTGGTGGTGAGTATAAATATGGCTTTACCACTGATGTGGAATATGAAGATTTCCCCACGGGCATCAATGAAGAAATTATCCGTGAGATTTCACGCCGAAAAGATGAGCCGGAATGGGTGCTTGAATTCCGCCTTGAAGCGTTTGAGAAGTGGAAGCAGATGGAAGAGCCCGACTGGCCAAATGTGAAGTACAAAAAGCCGGATTTCGATAATATCCAGTATTACTCTTCAACGAAGAAGAAAGACGGAAAGAAAAAGCCGGAAAGCCTGGATGATGTTGATCCGCAAATCCTTGAAACGTATGAAAAGCTCGGTATTCCCCTTCAGGAGCAAAAGCAGCTGCAGGGTATTGCGGTCGACGCCGTCTTTGACAGTGAGTCGATCTTCACCACATTCAAGGAAAAACTGGCTGAAGCAGGAGTTATTTTCTGCTCCATCTCCGAGGCTATTCAGGATCATCCCGAGCTTGTAAAAAAATATATGGGTACCGTGGTTCCCAAAGGTGATAATTTCTATGCCGCGTTAAATTCAGCGGTGTTTTCGGATGGGTCTTTTGTGTATGTTCCGGAAGATACGGTGTGCCCGATGGAACTCTCTACTTATTTCCGCATAAACAACATGCAATCAGGCCAGTTTGAGCGGACGCTGATCATTTGCGAAGACAACAGCCACGTTAGCTACCTGGAAGGCTGCACCGCCCCGATGTACCAGGAAAATCAGTTGCACGCTGCCGTTGTTGAGCTGGTTGCTCTTGAGAATGCTGAAATCAAGTATTCGACAATTCAAAACTGGTATTCCGGCGACGACGAGGGCAAAGGCGGAATATTCAACTTTGTAACCAAACGCGGCCAGTGCCGCGGGGACAATTCGAAAATTTCCTGGACCCAGGTTGAGACCGGTTCTGCCATAACATGGAAGTATCCGAGTGTAATTCTGTCCGGAGACAACTCTGTTGGGGAATTTTTCTCAGTCGCCGTAACCAATAAGCGCCAGCAAGCCGATACCGGGACCAAGATGATCCATATCGGGAAGAATACCAAGAGCACGATTATCTCCAAAGGTATTTCTGCCGGAGAGTCTAATAACAGCTATCGCGGGCAGGTTAAAATTAGCCCCCGTGCTGAAAATGCCCGCAACTATTCGGTCTGTGATTCGATGCTGATCGGCCAGACCTGCGGGGCTCATACATTCCCGTATATTGAGTCGGCCAATCCCACTGCAAAGGTGGAACACGAGGCCTCGACCAGCCGCGTCGGTGAAGACCAGATCTTTTATCTTCAGCAGCGCGGAATGGATGAAGACGACGCGGTAAACCTCATTGTAAACGGCTTTTGTAAAGAAGTGCTGAAAGAGCTGCCGATGGAGTTCGCTGTTGAAGCTGACAAGCTGCTTGGTATTAAACTTGAGGGCAGCGTAGGATAAAATAGCCATATCTTTTTGCTGTTAACCTGTCATTGCCAGCCAGGGAAAATCATCAGACCGATTACGAAATTTTAAACTATAACAAACTTAAAAGGAAACATATAACGTGCTAGAGATCAAAGACTTACATGTCATCGCCGAAGAGGATGGAACAAAGATCCTCAAAGGGGTGAACCTGACAATTGGAAAAGGTGAAATTCACGCCATTATGGGTCCGAACGGAAGCGGGAAGAGTACGCTTTCAAAAGTGGTAGCAGGACATGAGGCTTATGAAGTAACCCAGGGTGATATCTTTTTCGAAGGTGAAAGTATTTTAGAAATGGAAGCTGACGAACGGGCTCACCTGGGACTCTTCCTCGCATTTCAATACCCCGTGGAAGTTCCCGGGGTCACAAATTCCAACCTGCTCCGCGAGGCGTACAACACCATGGCCGAACACCGCGGGTGGGAGGAGCTGGATCCCCTGCAGTTTGAGGATTATGCTAAAGAGAAGCTGGATCTGATTGAAATGAGTCCGGAATTCCTGGAACGAAGCGTTAACGCGGGATTCTCCGGGGGAGAGAAAAAACGAAATGAAATTTTCCAGATGGCGGTGTTGAATCCCAAACTGGCGCTGCTGGATGAAACAGATTCCGGTCTTGACATAGACGCCCTGAAAATCGTAGCCAACGGCATTAATGAACTTTCAGGAGAAGAAAATTCTTTTGTGCTCGTGACCCACTATCAGCGTATACTGAATTATGTAGTCCCGGACCGGGTACACATCATGATGGATGGCAAGATTATCAAGTCCGGCGATAAAGAGCTTGCAATGAAGCTCGAAGAAGAGGGCTATGACTGGGTTGCCGAACATTCACCTGTAGCAGTAAATGGAGAATCGTAACGAGACTATGGCTAATATTACCAAAAGTAAAGATAAAGATACGTTCCTTTCTGACCTGCTGGAGTTCCAGGGGTCGCTGAATGGCAAGTCTGACTTGCTGGATGAACTGCGCCTCAAAGGGGCTGATGAGGTCCGTAATGGCCGGTTCCCGCAACCAAAAGATGAGGACTGGAGATTTATAAGCCTGAAGGAGCTCTACCAGGACAGCTACAAGGCTGCTGCCGCGCTCAAGGATCAAATTGAGCCGGTTGACTTCAGTAATTTTTTCCTCCCGGAAGCAGAAGGGTCCCGACTGGTCTTCGTAAATGGGGCTTTCTCTGCTGAACATTCGAATACGGACGCACTGCCGAAAGGGGTAAAAGCCGGTAACCTGACACAGTTTGCCGCTGACGAGGACGGGCTCATCAAAAAGCACCTGAACAAGTATGCCGATTTTGAAGGAGATATCTTCACCTCTTTCAACAACGCTTTCCTGGAGGATGGCGCTTTTGTCTATATTCCGGAAAATGTGGAGGTCGATGCCCCTGTACATCTGCTCTTTGTTCAGACCGACGCGCCTGAAAACTATTTTGTAACTCCACGCTGCCTGGTTGTGGCGGAGGAAAATTCGAAACTGAATCTGGTCGAGGATTACGTGGGGCTGGGCGACAACAAATATTTTAACTGCCCGGCTATTGAGGTAAACCTGGAAGAGGATGCTCATGTAATTCACACCCGCATTCAGCGAGACAGTGAAAAAGCGATCCACATCGGTAGAGTGGGAGCACACGTAAATCACCACTCCAACTATGAGTCTTACACCATCAATATCGGGGCCAAACTTTCCCGAAATGAGCCGCGCGTTACACAGCTGGCCGAAGAGGTTGAGTTTACCCTCGACGGTCTCGTGCTTATCGATGGAGAGCAGGTGTCTGACACCCACTCGGTCATGGATCACCGCCATGCGCATGCCGAGAGTCACCAGCTGCATAAATGTGTAATCAATGACAAGGCGCACTCTGTCTTCAACGGCAAAATTTTCGTACGCCAGCACGCGCAGAAGATCGACTCGTTCCAGGAAAACAGAAATCTGCTGCTCTCAAGAGGAGGTACGGTGAATACCAAACCTCAGCTTGAAATTTTTGCAGACGATGTCGTATGTACCCACGGCGCAACCGTTGGACAACTGGAAGAGGATGAAGTCTTTTACCTGAAAAGCCGGGGTCTGACCGAAGAAAAAGCGCGTGAACTGCTGGTATACGCTTTTGCACTTGAAACGATTGAAAATATCCCGATCGATTCCGTGCAGAAGCTCCTGGTTGATGAAGTACACAACTTCACCAATCGCCAACTCGATTCCGAACTCGTAGTATAATTCCAACATGGCTGAAGCTGTAAAGACCAAAACAGATAATACGGTCGATTTCGACAAGATCCGGAAGGATTTCCCCGTCCTGCGACAGGAGATACGGGGAAATCCCCTGGTATATCTTGACAACGCGGCTTCCAGTCAGATGCCGCAACCGGTGATTGATCGGATCAACCGGTATCACTCGGCCGAACATGCCAATGTTCACAGGGGCATCCATTCGCTGAGCCAACAGGCTACCGACGAGTTTGAGGTAACCCGGAAAAAGGTGCAGAAACTGATCAATGCCAGGCATGAGCACGAGATCGTCTACACCACCGGAACAACCGATTCTATCAACCTGGTAGCCAACAGCTTTGGTCGCCGTTTCTTTTCCGAAGGGGACCAGATCCTGGTTTCAGAAATTGAGCATCACGCGAATATCGTCTCCTGGCAACTTATAGCCGAGCAGACGGGGACTACTCTCGAGGTGGTACCGGTCAATGACGACGGCGAGCTGATCTGGGAGGAATACCTCGGGAAACTCAATGAGAAAACGGCGATTGTTGCAATCACTCACGTCTCGAACGCGCTGGGTACCATAAACCCGGTGAAAAAGATCGTGGCGGAAGCCCACAAGCGCGATATTCCGGTTCTGCTGGACGGGGCACAGGCCGCTCCACACAGCACAATCGATGTCCAGGAGATCGACTGCGATTTTTATGCTTTCTCTGCCCATAAAATGTGCGGTCCCACCGGCTTTGGCATCCTGTACGGCAAGGAGAAATGGCTGGAGGAGATCCCACCTTTCAGGGGCGGAGGGGAGATGATCGACAAGGTGACGTTTGAGAAAACGACGTGGAATCGCCTGCCCTACAAGTTTGAGACGGGGACCCCGCCTATTGCGGCCGGTATCGGGTTCAGCTCCGCTATCGATTATCTAAACAATATTGGCATGGAACAGATCGCCGCACGTGAGCAGGAATTGCTGGAGTACGGTACTGAACAGCTGCTGAATATTGAAGGACTCAGAATTATCGGCACGGCCACAGAAAAGGCTTCTGTGCTCTCTTTTGTTTTCGAGGATATCCATGCCACTGATATCGGCACTATACTGGACCAGCAGGGAATTGCCATTCGAACCGGTCATCACTGTGCCCAGCCCACCATGCGACGATTCAATGTACCGGCTACGGCCCGAGCTTCTCTCAGTTTCTACAACAACGAGGAGGATATCGACCGGCTGGTACAGGGGATCAAAAAAGCGAAAGAATTGTTTGCCTGACCGAATATTCCGTTTTTAAGGAAATGTTTTTCTATTTATATTCGTTCTAAATAAACGAGCGAAAGACTAACTAACCAACTTCAGTTATGCCAAAGATCAAAGAAATAGAGCGTACACCCAATCCGGATGCGATGCGTTTCGTATTGGACGAACCGCTTACCAACGGGGTCACAAAATCGTTTGAAAATGCCGATGAGGCAAAAGAGGACGAACTGGCTGATGCGCTTTTTGCCATCGATCATGTGCTTAACGTCTATTACGTAGATAAATATGTGACCGTAACACAGGATGGCAAAGCGGTTTGGTCGGAACTTCTACGCAAATTGGCACCCCCGATCCGCGAGGCCAATACCCAGCTGGATGCGACCGAGGATGAAGAGGTGCACGCCACCAAAGAGGTCCAGGAAAGTGACGATCCCCGCCTGGTTCAGATTAATGAAATGCTGGATGACCAGGTGCGACCGTATCTTCTGGCTGATGGCGGTGGACTCAAAATTCTGGGGCTCGACGGAAACCGCCTCAAAGTTCACTACCAAGGGGCCTGCGGTACGTGCCCGACGGCTACTTCCGGTACCTTATATGCCATCGAAAGCATGGTAAAGCGTATTGATCCGGAAATTGAAGTGGTTTCGGTCTAGCCATTATTTGTTCCCCTGCCTGGCGATATGACTGGATAAATAAATGACGAGGTGTAAACATTATGTCTATCTCTGTTAGTGAACGCGCTGCGAATCGCATTAATGAAATACGCGAAGAGCAGAACATCGCCAACGATGCACTGTTGCGTGTTGGCGTGGTAAGCGGCGGCTGTTCAGGACTTACTTATGAGCTGGATTTTGATACCAGTCCTTCTGAAGAGGATGAGAAGGAGAAATTCTTTGAAGACAAGGGAATCCGGCTTGTTGTTGACATGCGCAGTTTCCTCTACCTCTCCGGTACCACCCTCGACTTCACGGAAGGCCTGAACGGGGAGGGCTTTCACTTTCACAACCCAAACGCATCTCGCACCTGCTCCTGCGGTGAATCCTTTTCAATATAAAAACGGAGTCATCAATTTATGGCGACTGCTGAAGGCGAAATTGTCAACAAGGTCAAGAAATCAAAAAAGCTTGTTACCATAGATCTGCAAAAATATTATGATGACACCCCGGTTGTCGAGCTTGATCTCAAAGACTTTTTATTTAAGGGACTGATCCTGAAAGAAGACTATTTCAGAGAAAAGCTGGAAGTGCACGAATGGACACAATATAAAGGGCAGTACCTGGCCGTCTACTGCTCTGAAGATGCTATCATTACCCGTTGGGCCTATATGCTCATCGCTGTATACGCAGCTCCCCACGCCAAAGATATTTTTGAAGGCCGGGAAGCGGACCTCCTTTTTGAACTCTACCGCAGGAGACTCGATGAGGTAGAGTGGTCAAAATATGAAGACAAGTTTGTGCTTCTCAAAGGATGCAGTGATAAGCCGGTGCCGGAAAGCGTGTACCTTCATGCCACCAAAAAACTCCTTCCTCACGTGGCCAAACTGATGTATGGCGAAGCCTGCTCCAACGTTCCTGTATACCGAAAACAGTAGCCTTTCTCGCTATTTTCTTAGAATACATACAGTAGCCAATTCCAGCAACGATTACCCATAAAATTATGTTAAAAGGAGTGGCAAGTCCGGATACCGGATATTAATGAAACGCTCAAGACTGTTTCTCCGGCTTTTCACTGCCTGAGAAAGAATATCAGGCAAATCGGAGCAAACCGTTTAACTATCTTTCCAACAGTGATAAACAGGGATTATGGAGACTGCCAATGAACAACTTCCGCTGTCAAAAACGGCCATAGCAGCTTTAATCTTTTCAACCGTGGGAGTGCTGGCCTTTCTTATGTCCGGTTATGGATACCAGTGGGGATGGTGGGGACTGTTCACCTCATTCCGTATTTTACTGCCGGGAGGTGCTATCCTCGGGTTATTGGGACTGATCCTGGCTTTCGCATATCCTTTTACCAACAGGGGAGACAAACCCGGTACACGGGGCAAGGGCCTGGCCTATTCTGCCGCTTTTTTAGGCCTTCTGGTCGTCGCGAATTTTGGATATTGGTTTTACCAGGCCCAGCAGTATCCACCGATTCATGACATAACCACCGATATACAAAATCCCCCTGAATTTAAGGCGGTGGTACCATTGCGGGCAGACGCCCCGAATGATATCGAATACGGGGGAGAAGAGGTGGCCAAGCTTCAAAAAGAGCACTACCCGGATATCGAGACGCTGATTTTACAGGTTCCATACCCCGGGGCGTTTGAACGCGCGCTGCAGGTCGCCCGGTCTACTTCGTGGGAAATCGTGGGGTACTCTGAGCAGGAGGGACGGATTGAAGCAACTCACACACTACCGTGGTATGGCTTCAAGGATGATGTGGTTATCCGGGTGGATACGGCAGATTCGGATTCCACGGCCAGTAAAATTGATGTTCGATCGGTTTCTCGTATCGGCCGGGGAGATATTGGTGTGAATGCGCACAGGATTCGGGATTACCTGCAGCGGTTGCAGTAGTGTTCAACCGATCACCGATAATTTCGTGCGCAGTTTATGTTCAGTCGTTTGGGGTAGCCTGCATTTATCACGATAATTTTTGATGAAATTATGTACCCTAATGGCAGGCAGTATCTTGCATCATATTTTACAGACATTGTATGTAACAGGGTGTAACGTGCCGCGATATTTGCCCTCCAGCTGCGTTAAAGGGAAAATCGCCTGCTCAACGTACGAAAGTACGTCTGCGCGGCCATTTTCCCTTCGCCTTGCTGAAGAACAAATTTCTTGGTGAGAAATGCCGGCTAGAAAAAAGCCTTCGAGGTACTGGAAACCCCGAAGGCTGTTAAATATAATATAGTGATATACTGCCAGACTCTATTCCGGCTGTATGGCGGCAATCTCTTTGATTCCCTCCTGGAGTTCATCCTCGGTAAAGGTGTGATCATGCAGTTTCCCGGCAAAATAATCCTCGTAGGCCTGCATATCTACGAATCCGTGGCCACAGAGATTAAACAGAATCGTTTTGGAAACGCCTTCTTTTTTGGCCTGTTCCGCCTCACGGATTACCTGGGCGACCGCGTGCGTAGCTTCTGGTGCTGCGATAAATCCTTCTGATTTGGCAAGTTTGATTCCGGCTTCAAAACATTCCAGTTGTTGAATTGCCACCGCTTCAATCAGCTCATCTTTTAACAGCTGGCTGCAAAGCACACTGGCCCCGTGATATCGAAGTCCGCCGGCATGAATGGCCGCGGGAGTAAAGTTATGTCCCAGGGTGTACATCGGCAACAGGGGCGTATAGCCGGCAGTATCCCCGTAATCATACAGAAACTCTCCCTTGGTCAGCTTTGGGCACGAGGCGGGTTCAACGGCTACAAAGCGGGTATCTTTCCCTTCCTTAAGATTGTTGCGCAGAAAGGGAAATGAGATTCCGGCAAAGTTGGATCCCCCGCCAAGCGGAGCAATAATTACATCCGGGTAATCGCCGGCGTACTCCATCTGTTTTATCGCCTCCTGTCCGATAATTGTCTGATGTAGCAGCACGTGGTTGAGAACCGACCCCAATGAGTATTTTGTCGATTCATCCTGTACAGCCCGTTCAATCGCCTCCGAAATAGCGATGCCCAAACTGCCGCTGGTATCGGGATCTTTCGCTAGGATATCCCGACCCGCCTGGGTTCGATCGCTGGGAGAGGGGTACACGTCGGCGCCAAACGTGTTCATCATCACTTTACGGTACGGCTTTTGGTCATAACTGATCCTTACCATGTACACTTCACAGTTGACATCGAACTGGGAGCAGGCAAACGCAAGAGCCGTACCCCACTGACCGGCTCCGGTTTCAGTCGTGATATTTTTGACGCCGGCCTGCTTGTTGAAATATACCTGGGGCACAGCGGTATTGGGCTTGTGAGACCCACTGGGACTGCCCCCTTCATATTTGTAGTAAATTTTGGCGGGGGTATCCAGCATCTTTTCCAGTCCCCGTGCGCGGTACATGGGAGAGGGACGCCAGATTCGGTAGATCTCGCGAACTTCGTCCGGTATTTCAATCTTCCGTTCCGCGGATACCTCTTGCTCGATAAGCGACATCGGGAAAATAGGGGCCAGATCATCCGGACCTGCCGGTTCTTTGGTTTGAGGGTTGAGCGGGGGGAGCGGCTTGTTGGGCATATCCGCTACAATATTATACCAATGAGTGGGAATGTCGGCCTCGTCCAGAATAATCTTTCTATCCATAATTAATTCCTGTAATGCAGATTAAGGTTATCGTATTTTTCGCACAATAAAGAGGAATATGATAATAATTCATTGGTTAGGATGCACCCCGCCTGGACTTTTTTTGGAAGCCTGTTGGCCGGGCCGGATCGGATACAGAAAAATAGCAGCAGTAACTGCCGTCTCACAGGATCTTGGTCAAATTACTTTACACGTAGACTATCTCTTTACCGCTATCAGCTCTATATTTACCGCCTTTCAAAACAGAATATATAATAACTGCACACTGAATATTTCCTATGAAAGAATGTGCCTTTTTGACGATGGACAATCTCGATGATTTCGTCCACTACGACTATCTTTTGAAAGACCCGTTGGCCTCGCTTGGATGGAATGTGAGCGATATTTCCTGGCGAACCCGGGAAGTTGACTGGAGCCGGTTTGATGTAGTAATTATTCGCTCTCCGTGGGATTACCAGCAGGATCCCGACCGGTTTATGAACGTGCTCAAAGAGATCGATCATTCAACCGCCCGACTTGAAAATGCACTGGAACTGGTACAGTGGAATATAGACAAAACCTACCTCCGGGATCTCGAACAAAGAGGGGTGAACATTGTGCCGACCCGATGGGGGAGGAAGTCTGACAAACTGGACCAGCAGAAACTGCTTTCCTGGTTTGATTATTTTGATGCTGAAGAGATCGTTCTTAAGCCCACCATCAGTGCGGGAGCTGATGATACCTACCGGCTGACGATCACCAAAGCAAAGCAACGGGTGGACGAATTGGCAGAGGTATTCGCCGACCGGGCGTTTATGGTGCAGCCCATGATGCAGAATATTGTGGATGAAGGCGAATTCTCCCTGATCTACTTTGGAGAAGAATACAGCCACACGCTGCTTAAAACGCCCAAACCGCACGATTTTCGCGTCCAGGAGGAGCACGGCGGCAGGCTGAAAACAGTTGAACCTGAAAAGGAGCTCCGCCGAGTTTCTGATCAGTTGATGGCGAAGATTGAACCTACTCCATTGTACAGCCGGGTGGATATGGTCAGAGAAGGAGACAGTTTCTCCCTGATGGAGCTGGAGCTGATCGAACCTTCCCTGTATTTTAACATGGATCCCGGCTCACCCGAACGGTTCGCAAACTTCCTGGATCGCTGGATGCGAATTGGGGCCTAATTTTCATCGAGCAGGTCTTTTATCTGGTCCATTTTTTCGCCCCACTGCTGCCAGTTTTCATCATTGAGGGCTTGCTGGGCCTCCTCCCAAAGCTGCTGAACCTCCTGGAACTCTTTTGTGGTGGATGCGGCAAGGGCAGTTTGTGGAGCTACGGCACCCATACCGGCCGTGTCTGCATCCATAGAGATGGGGAGGGGTGAGGGTTGCTCGGGGGCTTTGCCAAACAGCTGCTGCAGGGCCATATCCAGTGTCGGTTCCATGACTACATTTGTGCCGGTTGTGGCAATTACCCGCTGCAGCTGTGGAATATCAACTCCTTCAGCTATCAAAAAGACCGGTTCGACATAAATAAACGCGTCTTCAATCGGAATGATCATCAGGTTGCCCCGGATCACCCTGGAACCCCGTTGATCCCACAGGGCAAGCTGGCGCGATATTTCCGTATCCTGGTCAATTTTCGCCTCAATCTGGGCGGGACCCAAAAACAGGCTTTCCTTCGGTAGTTTAAACACCTCGATTTCGCCGTAGTCGGGGAAGTCGGAACGGGCAGCCATCCAGGCGATCATATTATCCCGGTTGTTGGGCGTAAGGGGACTGATGAGAAAATACTGTAGCGAATCTTCGCCCGGGAGTTTCATCAGAATTTGGTACGGCTCCATTTTGAGCTGCTGCCCGCCATATTTTTCGTTGGGACGCGTCCACAGGTCTTCGTTGTTGTAGAAAACCTGCGGTCCCGTCATGTGATAGGTGTTGAACATCTCCATCTGGATTTCAAACAGGGTTTCAGGGTACCGCAGGTGCCGCTTTAGATCCTCAGGCATCTGATCCAGAGGCTTGAACATGTCGGGGAAAATATCACGGTATACGTTTAGCACGGGATCTTCATCATCGATGGCAAAGAAGTCCACCGAGCCGTTATAGGCATCCACAATCACTTTTACGGAGTTGCGAATGTAATTAATATTGCTTATTGACGGCTCGGAGTAGGGATACTCCCGGGAAGTGGTGTAGGCGTCAAGAATCCAGTATAGTTTTCCCTCGCTCAGTACCAGGTAGGGATCCTCTTCCAAATGCAGGAACGGGGTAATTTTCTGTACCCGGTCCCGGATTCCTCTCCAGAACTGAATTTTACTGCCTTCCCTAATATAATCGGTCAGCAGGAGGTTAATATCCCCAAACTGGTACGCAAAAAGCAGCTTAGTGAAAAAATTGTCGATGGCAACACCACCCTCTCCCTCATAATTGGTGTAGACATTTGCGTCGCCGCTCGGATAATCGAGCTCCTCCACATCGGTGTTTACCACCTTGAAGCCCGGGTCGTTTTCGCCGTAATATATGGCAGGCTGAGTCACCTCCAGTCCAATTTCGGAGACCGGTGGCAGATCTTTGATTACCAGCCGCGGATCTCCCTGATTCCCTTCCTGGGCAACCGGACTCATGACCAGCCCGTAGCCGTGTGTATACTGCAGGTGGCGATTTACCCACGTATCTGCCTGCTCCGGCAATTCATCAGAGAGCTCGCGGGCCGAAAGCATCATCTGTTGGTATCCCTCTCTGGTGTGATAGCGGTCTACATCCACATTGTAAAACTGGTAGTAGAGGCGAATTTCCTGCAACTGCCGGTAGGTTTGAATGAGAAGGCGGGGGTCCCACAACCGGATATTGTCGAGCGTTTCCTGGTTGTCCTGGAGCGTTGCCCAAGTAAGCGTATCCCGGGCACTGTAATTTCGCTCATTGATGGCGTCGAGCTTGTACGCCTGGCGCGTCTCCTCGATGTTGTTTTCCAAATACGGGGTTTCGAGCTCAAGCTCATTGGGTTCCACCATAAACTTTTGAACCATCGTCGGGAGCACCCCCAGGCCAATGACGCCAATTCCCACTGTTGCGATGCCCCCGATCATCAACAACCTGAATTTCTCCTTGTAAAAATGATAAAATGCCAACAGTGCCAGCAGGAACGTGGCAATACAGAGTATCCAGAGGACCGGGAGCTGAACATGGACATCGGTATAACTGGCCCCGTAAACAACGCCGCTTTCGCTGTACAGAATACGGTATCGCTGCAGGAAATAACCCCACGAAAGCAAAAGGAGCCACAGCCCTACATTAACACTCAGGTGCTTTATGATACCGGATCTGGCAGTAATGCCGGATCCTTTCTGGATATTGAATGAGCCGGAGTAAATATATACGATCAGCAGCAGGAATGTGACAAAAAAGACCAGGACAATCAGGCTGTTTTGCAGGATTTCGATGAATGGAAGCCGAAACAGGTAGAATCCCAGGTCGTTACCAAAGATGGGATCAACCTGGTTAAAGGTCTCATTCCAGTGAAAACGGAAGTAGGTGTCCCAGCGCATAAAAAAGGCAAAAGCAAAAAAGAAGCTGATAACCGTTCCCAGTGCATATAAAACCTTTCGGAACTGGCTTTCGCTGAACCGGTTCAGGTTGAGTTGCCCCAGGGGGGAGTTGCCAAATGCAAACCCGGGAAAATGACGGGCCAGAACATGCATATTGGGCAAAACATAAAGAAGCGCTACTGCCAGGGCGCCCAGCAAGAGAAGAACCTGCGTAGTTTTAATAGTTACAAATACCTGTTCATATCCAAGGTTGTCAAGCCAGAGCCACTCCATTATCCAGTCGGAAAATGAAAGTAGAATAAGAATGAGCAGGATAATTCCGCCGATGCCCAATTGTTTCTTCATGGTGCTGTTAAACTGCTTTGCCATAATGTAATAAAAGAAGTAAAAGTTTTATGAGGTTTGTCCCCGCCCGTAAGGTAGTAAACTGAGCACTTAAATTTTATTTTCTTCAGCCCACTGTTTTACCGCGTCGAGGTAGTTCATCGGCTGCATCGACTCCTGCGGAAGATCCAGGGTGGCGTGGGCCTGTTTAATTAATTGCAGGGCCTGCCCATTGGCCATGTCGGTGTCTTGGTCCGACCATGTCTCCAGCCCGATGGAGTTGACCGATTGCGGCTCCATGATGGCGGTCCACTCCACCAGCACGGTACCCTCCGTCATTTCGAGTTTCCGGGTTTCCCGCTGTTTCTTCATTGTAACAATTTTACATCCCGCTTCCTGCAGCATTTGTGCGGTTGTTTCACGGTCGGGGGGGAGGTCGGGATAAGCCGGAATCCGGATGTCAACACCGCCAAGCAGCCGGCCAAGCGATTCCCACGCCTCCTTCTCGAGGGGGAACTCGTACAGTTCATCCTCATCCTCCAGCCAGATTTCGAAATCACCTTTTTTCTGTTTCAGGCGCTTGAACTTGAGCCCGCTTTCTATCCCTTTCCGGAATTTGGCATTCACTTCCATACCGGGGATCCAGAGGTAATGATCTGTAATTTGGTGGGTATCGTAAAAGTCTGGGAGTAGCAAGAACGACCGCGCAAAACGCGAACTAATGCTTCCAAAACCGCGCCATTCCCAATGCATTCCGTAAGCCATAGCTGGTGGTTGAGTTTGAATTAATAAATGGACTTAGTCAGCCAGTATATGCAGTGTGGCAATTCGGGCATTTTCTTTGATGTGGCAACCAACGGCCGGTACCCGGAAAATATATGAAACCGGTTCTGCTTTACGTTCGGGAGGAATCAGGACTGTTTCGGCCAGAATTCCTGCCTCGCTTGCATGCTGGTGTGGAGCAATGACAGCCAGGGTATCTTCCCGGTTTTTCAGCTGCTCATTGAATATCGCTTTATAGATGCCGGACCCGAGAGTCCACCAGCCGTAGTCATCTTCCTCCTTTTTCTTTTCCGGATCAACCGGTTCGGCAGGGGCGGGCTGGAACTCACTTCCACCGAAGTCAAGTGAGCCGGCACCTGAAAAAGTGTAAATTTCTGCCACCGTCAGGTCAACACTGAATGCGTGCTGCTGGGTCTTTTCATGGATAATATTTGTCGTATGATCCAATAGTTCATTTGACTGAAGAAGAAACATGGTTTTAGGATCTATTTTTGGATTTGCCTTGGCAGATTTTGGCTCCACTGGCGACAGACCGGTCATTCATGTAAGGTACGCAAAGGCGCTTTTAAGGGCGTCGAATACTACACAGGGAATGTCGCTTGATTCGACAACATTCCCTGTTATTATTTTACCCTGCGATGGACTTCTATTCAATTGGCAATGCCCATATTTCCACTTTATTAAGTGCAATATAGGGTACTGCTACACGCATGCGCTGGGTATCTATCCCGATGTCAGCGGGATCGCCCGGGGTGCGAATGATGGTCTGCCCGTCAACCTTGATCGTAGAATCGACCTGGCTGGAAACCACCCAGCTGCCGTTCACAAGCTCGATACCGTCAAAGTCGCCCCCTGAATCGAGCTCTCGTACCTCTTCCAGGGTGGTAGTGGCGGGGTTCCACCCGTAAAACGTCCGGGCGCCGCCCCAGGGGCACAGCAGGAGCAAGCCCGAAGACTCATCAACGGTGATTCCGTTTGGAGCGTGGGGGAGATCATCCTGTACGACAGAAGCCTCACCATTTTCAATTTTATACAGCCTGGACTGGCCCGTGTCAGTAACATACAAGGCTCCATCGGGCCCTTCCGCGACATCATTCAGGAAGCCGGGCTCCAGGGAAGTAAAGTCAACAAACGTCACATGTTCACCCGTTGTTCGGTTAAAACCGTGAACTCCGTCCGCATCAGCCACCCAGAGCGTGTCTCCCGTGATGTACATCCCGCGCGGGGCGTGCATGGGCGCGGATTCCGTTCCAGTCATAAACTCCAGGTCCTGGACAGCACCGTCAGGTCCCACCTTGCTGATAAATCCGTTGGCATCGCGTTCGCCGCCGGGACCGTTAAAATTTGCTACAAAATAGACATCCTGGCCTGGATCATACCGAACAGACTCAGGGCCCGAAAGACCGGTTGCACGGGCTACTACATCAGTGGTATCCTGGATATTCTCAAAATTAAATGTTGATGTAGCCTGGGACTCAGTTTCCGCTTCAGCCGGCTGCTCCTGCTCACCGGCGCACGAAATCAGCAACAACGCCACAAAAGCTGTTGCCAGCATTGGGATTACAGAAGAGATTCTGTTAATTGGCATAAGTCAAATAGTTTTTGTTAAGGTTTACTAGCACCATTCCAACTGCGATAAGCAAAATTACAGCAATAGTTTAATGAACCAAAAATATTATTTGACCGGAATGTTTAACCAGTTGAAGCACTGGAGAAACTAGCCCAACCTTATTCTGTCATCCAAAATTTTCTGGGAAACAATATTTTGGGTGGAGATTATGTTTCGATTGCCGGGAATGCCGAAGCCCATACCAGGGCTTTTTATGCTCCCAACGCCGAAGTGGAGCTGAAGGGTTCTGCTACGGTTCGCGGGGCCATTGTAGCCCGCCAATTTTCAGCTGTCGGCAATTCACGGGTATATTTTTCAAAAGCCTTTGATTCAGAACTTCCGGAGCTGGAATCGCAGCAGAATGAGCATAAAATCAGCTACTGGAAGTGAGGCTATTCTACAATAGAGCTGCATATATAATCGGGAATGATGCCTGTGGAACTGATCTGCAGCTCGGCATTCTCCTTGCGGGTGTTACCCGAAAACACAAGCAGCGTTTTGACTCCGAACTTGTTTCCCCCCAGGATGTCGGTGTGCAGGGTATCGCCCACCATCAGGATATCGGACCGGTTTATCGGCCCTTCTTCCAGGAGGTGCTCATATGCGTGCATAAACATCTGGGAGTCCGGTTTCCCAAATTGGATAAATTTTTTGCTCAGCATATTTTGAACGAGCTTGGCGATGCCCCCCGTGGCAACCGCTACATCATTTTTTGAGACGGGATAAAACTTGTCGGTGTTGGCCACAATGGCCGGCACATTGCGCCTGCGGAGCAGGTTTACCGTTTTGTTGATATCGTAATTCCAGTCAAAACCTTCGTCATCCAGAAAAACAAATGCCGTGATGTCTTCGGCGTCATCCAGGTCAACCTCGCGTACCGGTATTTTCTCAATGTTTGAGTGAAGGATATACTCCGCCGAGCTTTCGGTGCCCAGGTAGGCCACTTTTCCTTCCTGTATTTTGTATTCCAAAAATTGACGCGCCAGCATGGCCGAGGTTATGATCTCTTCCTCTTTCAGGTTGGTCAGTCCCAGTTTTGAAAAGGCCTCGATTTGTTGAGATGGACTCTTGGAAGCATCATTGGTAAGTACCCTAAGTTTTATGCCCTCCGTACGCAGGTAGTTGATCGTCTCCGGTACGCCCTCTATCAGGCCTTTATGATTTTTCAGGACCCCATAGGAATCGAGAAAAACAGCTTCATAGTTTTTGGCTATCGAGTAAAAATGTTGCATGGTTGATCACTAAAGGTTTAATGTCTTAAGCAGGGGATCGGGATCGAATTTTTCATCGATCTGGGGCAGGTAGCTTTCATAGGCTTCTTTCTGGAGCTTCGTGGCAAACAGGTCGTGAAAAAAATATTTGCCGTATTTGACCACGTAATTGAGTATAAAAAAGCGGTAGACTTCCTTTAAAAATCGAATCTCCAGTTCGGTAAGCGGATATTCCTGGTGGTAACTTTTTAGAAATATCAGGAATCGGTCTTCCATGAGGGGGTCGATGTCGTAGCTGAAAATAGTTCTGTCCCCGATATCCGATACAATTCGGGCGAAAAAGTAAAAATCCATCATCCGTGAACTTATGCGGAACCAGTCATAATCCCAGCGCGAAAACAGCTCCAGGTCGGAGGTCACGGAAAAATTCCCGATATTCCAGTCCACAAAAACGGGAATTGTATCAAGCTCATCATTGGCGCCCATTTGCTCGATATTATCCAGGAAGAGGTGACTGTGCTTGCGAATCTGATCCTCGTGCATCCGATACTCATATTGCCCCTCTTCGGTCTCCAGCGTTTCAAGCAGATGCTCAATATCCACTTCCATCGTCTTTGAGGAGGGGGGGAGGGTGTTTCGTATGGTATGGCACGCCTTGTGGAATTTGGCAAACTGTACGGCCAGCTTTTTGATCTGTTTTTTATTGAGCCTTCGCGGGAGCTTTTCCCGGATCTGGATCGGGCGGTAGAAAACCACCCATGCATCCACCAGCGTATTTTTGTGACGGTGAACGAACAGGGAGTTCTCCTTCATCAGGGAGCGAGACAGAAAATGATCGAACGGCACCGGCAGGTTATTGGACAGGGCGTTGATAATGGTGTGGTCTTCTACAAAATGCTCATATTTGCCGAAATAGGAGAGCTTCCCGATAATGATATTGTCATCATCAAACCGGATCTGGTACACGTGGTTGGTTGAGACCTTGGCGCTGATATCGGTGATATCCTTGATCTCCCGGGTATCGTCGTAGTGTTGCCACGCCTCTCGTATAATGTCATCTAGATCGATAAATTTCATAAATGCCTGGTTAGATAATTCTACATGTCGTTTCAGTTTCCAGCCCGGAACAGCATTGGGAATCTGCCCACTCTACTCTTCTCGACTCTTAATAAAATGATCTGTGCAGGTATCCCCAAATAATTTTTAGAGAGCTTAGCAAACCCACGGTTTTTCCAAGCTCTCTTTCACAAGCCGCGGATCATTATGGATGCAGGTTGAAAGTTCAAAGCCGGAAGTGCCAAGGACCAACTCTTCAACCTTTTAACTTTTAACCTTTAACCTTCAACATCCAACATCCAACCCAAACACTACGCCCGTTCGGCCAGTTCAAACCAACGTTCGGTGCGCTCCTCGATCTGTTTCATCAGCGTATCGTAGCGAGTTGATTTTTCCTGGAGTTCCTCATGTCCCAGCTCCCCGCTGCTAATCTGGTTTTCCAGCTCCTTCTTTTCCTCTTCAAGCCGCGCAATTTCTTCCTCCAGCTGTTGGTACTCTCGCCGTTCGTTGTAGCTTAATTTCTGATTATCGGAAGGCGAGCGGGATGACTTCTGTGCCGGCGCTACCTCCTCCCGCTTTTCTTCCCGTTCTGCTTTCTTTTGATCCAGCTCCTCGCGGCGCCGCTGCTCGCGGTACTCTTCATACGTGCCGTGGTGATCACTGATCTTTCCGTCCCCTTCAAAAACGAGATAGTGATCGACGAGTTTGTCCATAAAGAAACGGTCGTGGGAAACCAGGATCAGGCAGCCATCAAATCCCAGCAGAAACTCCTCCAGCTTGTTCAGGGTTAGCAGGTCCAGGTCGTTGGTGGGCTCATCAAGGATCAGGAAGTTGGGATTCTGGATGAGCACCAGCATCAGTGCCAGTCGCCGTTTTTCGCCCCCGCTGAGCTTCCTGACGGGGGTGTACTGCATTTCCGAAGTAAACATAAAGTGCTCCAGGAATTGGGAAGCCGATATTTTCTTTCCATTCGAGAGCTCTATTATCTTGCGTTCCTCTTCAATGATGTCGATGACCCGCTGGCTGTCGTCAAAATCGAGCCCTTCCTGCCGGTAGTGGCCAAAGGCGATCGTTTCGCCCACGCGCCTTTTGCCGGAGTCAAGGGGCTCTTCACCAGTCAATATTTTAAGGAATGTGCTTTTTCCCACGCCGTTTGGACCGATGATGCCGATACGTTCGCCGCGGTCAAAATCGTAGTCGTAATGATCCAGAATCACTTCCTCACCATAGCTTTTGGAGACGTTGATCAGTTCCAGGATTTTGCCCCCCATTCGCTGCATATCCATTTGGAGGCGCAGCTCAGGATCGGCAGGGCCACTTCTCGCTTGCTCTTTAAGCTCCTTGAAATCATCAATTCGGGATTTTGACTTGCTGGTCCTTGCCTTGGGAGAACGCCGTATCCACTCCAGCTCCTGCTTGTACATCTGTTTGGTTTTGTGAGCCTTCTTCCGTTCAATTTCCCGGCGCTCAGCCCGCTTCTCCAGGAAGTACTGGTAATTGCCGTTGTGGTGGTACATCTTGCCGCCTTCCAGCTCCAGGATATGATCACAAACCCGATCCAGAAAATATCGGTCGTGGGTCACCATTAGCAGGGTCATGCTGCTTTTGATGAGAAACTCCTCCAGCCATTCAATCATTTCGAGATCGAGGTGGTTGGTGGGTTCATCCAGGATTAACATGTCAGGATCGCCCAGCAGCGCAAACGCCAGCGCCACCCGTTTACGCTGGCCGCCCGAAAGGGTGGAGATGGACTGGTCGAGGTCGTGGATGTTGAGCTTGCCCAGAATCTGCTCCATCCGCTGCTCATAGTCCCACGCTCCGGCGGACTCCATCTTTGCTGCCGCTTTTTCAAAGGCTTTCTTGTTCTCTTCGTTGAAGTTTTCTGCCTGTTTCTCTGCCGCATTGTGGTATCTCTGGATCAGCCGGACCATCTCATTGTCGTTATCGGCTATAAACGAACGGATGGTTTTGTCATCGTCGAGCCGGGGTTCCTGTTCCAGGTACCCGATACGGATGTCATTCTGGATCATCACCTTGCCGTCGTCGGGGGTCTCTTCGCCCGCCAAAATTTTCAGGAGGGTAGATTTGCCGGTGCCATTTTCGGCTATCAGGGCCGTCTTGTCTCCTTTGGAGATGCCGAAGGAGAGTCCTTCAAACAGCAGGTTGTCCGCATAGTGTTTGGAAATATTTTCAGTGGAAAGGTACGTCATAGATGATAAAAATACGCTGATGCTGACTCAATTTTGTATCGGAAGCATGGAAGGTATTCAAATACCAGAAGAAAGTCACAGAAAGATGAACTGCATGTTTATACAAAAATAACGATAGGATTAGAACAATATTCGTTAAAGATTGAGATACAGATATGCAGGTCAAGCCTCCAGCAAACTGGTAATTGAACAGTTTACTGCCTGAGACCCTTTTTATCATTTCTGCACGCCACCTGGTGCACGCGATAGAAGCCCAAAAGCAGGCAGAACTTCCAGGTGCGACTTCCCCGAATTCATATTCAACACCGAGCAAAAATATCATTATACTACTTTTCTTAATTTTGTCGGCAGCTTAATATAACCGTCATATTCGGATCACAACTGTTAAATAAAAAGGGATAATTATGGATAGACGCGATGCACTCAAAAATATGGGAATGGGATTGTCAGCCGGGGCTTTTGGCGGATTTTCGCTGGGTGACGATCCATGGCAAAAAACCAGGCGAGAGCAGCGGGAAGCCTACGCCGGTGCCACTAAAGGACTGCCGCCGCTGGAGATCACCAATGTAAAAGCGATTGCCACGGCCCCTCACGGCATTGAACTGATTGTCGTCAAGGTTGAAACGAGTGAACCGGGGCTGTACGGGGTGGGGTGCGCCACCTTTCGCCAGCGAGCCAAACCGGTACTCTCGGCTGTGAATGATTACCTGGCCGATTTCTGTATAGGGATGAATGTCAATAATATTGAGGATATATGGCAGATGACCTATCAAAATTCATACTGGAGGAATGGTCCTGTCCTCAACAACGCACTCAGTGGACTCGACCAGGCCCTCTGGGATATCAAGGGCAAGCGGGCCAACATGCCTGTCTATGAACTGCTTGGCGGTAAAACCCGCTTTGCCGTGGATACATACACGCACTGCGGAGATGAGTCGATCGAGGCGGTAATTGAAAACGTACAGCAGGCGATGGAGGAGGGGTTCCGGCACTGCCGCATCCAGCTGGGCGGATATGGGTCCACGGCCATAACCGGTCAACCTGATTTTAAAAAAGCCGGATTCGGCATGGAGCGCGACCGCTTTATGGATACTCACACCTACCTTGCCGGGACGCGGGAGCTCTTTGAAAAAGTGCGCGCGGCCTGTGGAGACCGGATTGAACTTTGTCACGATATCCATGAGCGTGTACAGCCCCGCGATGCCATTCAACTTTGTGAGGACCTGGAGCAGTATCGTCCCTTTTTCATTGAAGATCCGCTTTCGCCGGAGAATAACGACTGGTTTGAGCTGCTGCGTCAAAAAACATCGGTTCCCATAGCGATGGGAGAACTCTATAATAATCCCCATGAGTGGACCGAACCGATGACTAACCGCTGGATCGATTTTATTCGGATCCACATCTCGCAAATAGGAGGGATCACGCCTGCCATGAAAGTGGCGAGGCTGGGAGAATGGTTTAACGTGCGGACGGCCTGGCACGGGCCGGGAGATGTGTCGCCCGTGGGACATGCCGCCAATGCGCATATCGACCTTGCGGTGTGGAATTTCGGGATCCAGGAGGCCCCCAGTATGACGGATCGTCTCCGGGAGATTTTTCCGGGTGCACCCCGTGTAGAAGATGGCTATGTCAAAATTAATGAAGCGCCGGGGCTGGGCGTCGACATCAACGAAGAGGAGGCCGCCAAATACCCGATCCCGGACAAACAGCTCAACACATGGACCCAGGTTCGTGCACTGGATGGAACCCCGATTCGTCCCTGATCTGCATTTCAGATAAGAAATAATTTAATGCAAGTCCGGCTTTATAGCGGTGCACTTCAGTCTCTCCCGGAGGGGCAGGCGGAGATCTCCGGGAGCGTCCCGGAGATCTTTCTTCATGTAGCACGTACTCTTGAACTCGACAGTGAGCCCTACTCACTCAGCCTCCTGACAAACTGCCGGGCCGAGCTCCGGGAATAAAATGTGGAATTTCGACCATTGTCCATAATCCGGCCCGGTATATATCGCTGTCTGCCGTTGGGAAGTATCACCAGCAGCTCTATTTGACCAACTCTGCCATACCTTCTCTCTATCTCCATATTTTTACGTATAAGGACGCGCGTTCCCATCACCAGAAATTCATCATCTGGCAATTCCAACACCGCGTAATAGGTTGTTCCCTTTTTCTTGATGTAGTCAAATTTGACGGGTTCTTGAGCTTTCAGGGATGAAGTGGCAAATACAGCAAGAGCCAACAGCATGAGAAGGGACGAAAACATCCTGATATTAAAGTAAAAACTCATAAGAGCCTCCAATCTATGTAGCGCTGACACCAATTAAGACTATTAGCAGGGACCAGGGAATGCGGGGACAGGAATAAACCCTGTTCCCGCCGAAATCTTGGTACTTATGTATTCCGAACTTCTTGCATGCGCGCGGGCCAAAAAGTTCCGTCATGCTTCGAGCAAAACAGCCGAATATTATTAATGTAGTGTAGTTATATTATTAATGTAGTGTAGTTAGCAGTGAAACACAGGCTAACACCGGAAATTTACAGGATAATTGACCGTGAAAACCTTACACTCCGGCAAGCTGCTATTTTACGACTCTTTCATTTGCTGCCGCTGTGCATACATGTCAAATAAAATCCAGAAAAAGGGATAGGGTGGGAAAACCACCGAGAGTATCATCTTCGCCGTCTTAAACCTGGTGGTTTCTGAATCACAGATCCCGGCTATTCCCGATACCCAAAAAATAATAAACAGGAACCCACCGAAAGCAATACCCAGCGATCCGAGGAATCCAAAGTTGTTGTAAAAAGTTTGCAGCATAAATTAAGCTCTGTTTTAAGCAGTTTAATCGTTATTTTCTTCGGTCTTCATTTTATCGAAAATAACTGTAAAAAACAGATTATGCTTCCCGTAGTTTCTATAGTGGGTCGACCCAACGTGGGGAAATCCACTCTTTTTAACCGGCTAATCGGTGCCCGCAAGGCGATTGTGAGCGATGAGTACGGTGTGACGCGTGATCGCCACTATGGCCAGAGCGACTGGAACGGCCGTGATTTCACCCTTATTGATACCGGTGGCTACCTGCCCGAAGAATCAGATAAGATTGTGCAAGGTGTGCGCGAACAGGTACACATCGCCATGTCGGAGTCGGATCTTATTCTTTTTGTGGTCGATGTGGAGGCGGGAATCACCAGTCTGGATGAGTCGGTGGCACAGTTGCTCCGTCAACAGGAAAAACCGGTACTCCTGGTCGCCAACAAGGCGGATAACGAGGAACGAAAGCTTAATGCCACTGAATTCTACGCCCTGGGATTTGATGAACTCTTCCCGGTGTCTTCCGTGAACGGGATGGGGACCGGAGAGCTGCTGGATCGGCTGGTGGAGATGCTTCCGGAACCGGATGAGGAAGTTGAAACCGATACACCCAAACTGGCCATTATTGGTCGCCCGAATGTCGGAAAAAGCAGCTTTGTAAACGCGCTGCTCAATGATGAGCGTAGCATCGTAACAGATATTCCGGGAACTACGCGCGATTCAATCAACAGCGAGCTGATTTATAATGACAAGAAATATATCCTGGTAGACACCGCCGGTCTCCGTAAAAAGAAAAACGTGAAAGAGAATATCGAGTTTTACAGTACCGTACGCACCGAGCGGGCGATTCGAGAGTGCGATGTAGCGATACTGCTGATCGACGCCATGCAGGGATTTGAGTCCCAGGACAAGCATATACTGCACATGGCGGATGAGTTGAACAAGGGCATTGTGCTGGTGTTAAACAAATGGGACCTGGTGCCCGAAAAAACGACCAACTTGTTAAAAGAGTTTGAGGAATATATCTATGACCGGATTCCAACCAAGCGGTGGATACCAATTGTATCCATGTCGGCCCTGAACCGAAAACGGATACACCGTGTTATCGACATTGCGGACAGGGTGCTTGAAGAACGGAAACGTTCGGTCCCGACTCCCGTATTCAACGACTTCCTGCAGCGAATTCTCAAGCAGCGACCGCTGCCTATAAAAAGGGGGGTGCGACTCAAAATTAAGTACGCCACGCAGGTTAAGGCAAATCCACCGGTCTTTAAATTTTTCATGAATCTTCCATCGGAACTTCCGGCCAACTACCGGCGGTTTATAGAAAACAAGATCCGTGAAGAATATGGCTTTACAGGCGTGCCCATTACGCTTACATTCAAGCAAAAATGATAGATTCAGATTGAACAGAACAGGTGAATAGGTTATTTTAAATCGTTCAAAATCGTAATTCTATATTAAATAGTCGATGGCTCAACCACAGAATTTAGAACAACCGGTAGCAAACGCCCTGAACGAGGATTTTGATCGGGAGCGCGAGTTTTCATTTCTCGAAAATTTATATCTTCCTGAAATTTTTAAAGCGTTGTGGTATTCCCTGAAACAGATGTTTCAGCCAACGGTAACTCTCGATTATCCCGAAGAAAAGTGGGATCCTCCGGCAATTTTCCGCGGACGCCCGGTGCTGGTGGAAGACAACGGCAAGGAACGATGTGTGGCCTGTGGTTTATGTGCACGGGCCTGCCCGCCGCTGGCGATCAGCATGCAGGCTAATGAAGACAGCGACGACCCCAAAGAGCGGTATCCAGATTTTTTTGAAATCAATATGCTGCGCTGCATATACTGTGGATATTGCGAGGAGGTCTGCCCGGAAGAGGCCATCGTTATGAGCAAGGACTACGATATTGTGTTTGAATCGCGCGAGGAGGCTATTTACGACAAAGAGCGCCTGCTGGTACCCAAAGAGGATCTGGAAGAACGGCTGGATTTTCTCCGGGAATACAAAAATCGACAGTTCGGCAAATTTTGGGATTTCCAGGAAGAAAACAACATTCACTCCGTAAGAGACCGGGATCGTGAATTTAACGCAGGCCTGTCGCTGGTTGAAATGCTGGAGCAACAGCAGGAAAATGACAATGTAACCGCTTCGTCTGATTGGGTTCGGTAGAAAAGATAGTTCACTCCTAGGATATGTCAGAAAACAGCAGGGAAGAGGTCACCCAGGAACAATTGGATGAATTGGTGGAGGATGCGGCCTACCTGCAGGATGAAGCCGAAGCCCTGAAATATGTTATTGACGAGGTTCCCTACACCGAGACTCCGCCCGGGGGAGAGTCGATTGCTGAAATGTTACTGCTGATTGATCATGCACAGCTCTCCTATTATCGTCCCGTTATTGAAGATGCCTACCAGAATTCACGCCCCACACGGTTGGATAACTACGATCACTTTGAATCGACCTTTCAACTGGACGAAGAAAAAGCAAAAGATATACAAAAGACACTCAGCAAAATTGTCAAACATCGTGCAGGACTGGTAAATCTTTTAAAGAAAATTCCTTTAATTGATTGGGAAACAATAATTTATAAAAATAAACAAGAATTATTATTGTATGAATTTGCCCGAAACATGATCCATTTTGAAAGGGGAAAACTAAAAGATATCGCAGACCTTGTTATGGTATTTAACCAGGAAAAGCAGGCGCAGCGGGAGATCCGGCAGCGGGCTGGGCAACGTCCATCGCCTAATAATAATCCGCCCTCAACTGACAATTAGCAGTTTATGATGGACTGGGATGCATTTCTACTACTTGTTGTGGGTCTTTATGCGGCCGTCAAAACATCTCAATTGGCTTACCGAACCCAGAATTTTAAACACTTGAGCTATGCCTCGGCCATCCTGTTTTTTTCAATGGGGCAGGGGGGGATTCTGCTCAATACCATACTTTCCGGCTATGACATGACCATTGAGATGCCCCTTTTTATTGAGTTTACCTCCGTTATTGCAGTTTCGCTGGCACTGTGCGGACTGGCCGTATTTATACGCGAATCCAAACCGGTTTTTGCTCAATTTCCACTTATTTACGCTGCAGTACCACTGCTGCTCATTCTATCCTACTGGTTTGTGAGAGATTCCTTTGCCATAAAAGCATGGCTGTTAAGCATTTATGAGGGAGGAGCACTACTAGTAGCCCTCATGATGTACGGTACACGAAGCTATCGAAGTGCAGAAATTGTACACTTTAAATATATGCTTGCTGCAACACTGTTATTTTTGGTTACATATATCCTGTATTGGTTCGTGCCGGGTATGAGCAGTGATTACAGTTGGGTATGGCAGCTGGTGCTGGGGGCCGGAGTAATGACAACCGCACTGGCCAGTCGGTTCAATATCAAGCACATTGCGACTCCCGAAATGGAGTATTAGGTAACTTAAACTGTCACAAAATCGCTCAATCTACACACTCTATGGCATTGAAGGAAGGGAATAAAGCACCTAATTTCGTTTTGCAGGACACCGAAGGAAATGAGGTTCAACTCTCAGATTTCATGGGGAATCCGGTTGTCCTGCTGTTTTTCCCGTTGGCATTTTCAGAAGTCTGTACCAGGGAGCTGTGTACAGCCAGGGATAACATGAAGCTTTTTGAGTCACTCAACGCAAAAATACTGGCAATAAGCGTGGACAGCTTTTTTACCCTAAAGGAGTTCAAGAGGTCGCACAATATCAATTTTACGCTTTTAAGCGACTTTAACAGAGTAGTTTCTCAAAAATACGAGACGTTATATCATGATTACTATGGTATGAAAGGAGTTGCCAAACGCTCCGCTCATATCGTTGACAGCGAAGGGATTATCCAGTATCGCGAGGTGCTGGATAATTCCAGTGAGCTTCCAGATTTCGATGCCATTCAAACAAAACTACAGGAGCTCCTCTCTTAGAGAACCGCACTTCTTTTACACCCAGGGGGTAAAAGAAGTGCTTCTTCTATACAACCATACTACCATTAGCGATATGGTAACTAGTCATAACTTTACATAATATATATTATGCGACAAATGGTTTGCTGTTGGTCTTGAGAAAAATTAGCGATTCTGCGCAGCTGATGGTTGTAAATATTGTTTTAAGTGGTTAAAATCATGAGCATCTGGGATTTTACCTGCTGATATGCCCCGTTCTGCAACTGTAACAAGTTATAGGCTGACAAGTAGAATTACGTGCAGCGATTATTGTTTTCCTCTCTTTTTTATAAATCAATCATCCATTTCATTTATTAATTCCGGCAGCAGTATCTCCTTAACCCAATAATAATCTGGATCGACTTGAAGAGAAGTCTGGTAAGCCTCTCTGGCATCCGCCAACCTGTCTTGCTCAATATAGGCCTGCGCCATCCAGGCGTAATTTTCAGCTTTTCCCCACTCGGGGTACAGACTGTTTTGCGGGCTCCATTCCTCAAAGTATCTGCCCGCTTTCTTAAATGTGTCAACCGCTTTTTTAACACTTCCCCCAAACATGCCGGGTTTATACAAAAGACTGATCCCATAAATCATGGCAACCCGCGGATTATCCGGGGCCAGTTCCCGCGCTCGATCAATCGTACGCTCTGACTTGGGACCATATCGCATTCCGGAGATCATTCCCTTGGCTTTCATGCCGTAGCAGTTGCCCAGCAGCGCCCAGCCCTCGGCAAACTCGGGAGCTTCTTCTGTAACTTGTTCCAGCTGCTCTATGCTGGTATTCAGGTAATCTTCCTGCTGTTCTTTTTCCATATCTTCAAAAATACTGCTTAACCGATAATTGGCATACGCAGTATAGTAGCTGGCCAATACCGAAAGCTCCTTGTCTGCTACCTGCGGAACAAGCTGCTGAATTTGGGCTTTCGTTTCCAGCAAAAGCTGCTTGTTGCCGTGTGTTACGGCTGAATCAAGACGAATTTTAGATTCGATCAGAGATTCTTTTAAAGGGTTTGTTACGGGTGATTTCCAATGATTTGCTGCTGAGAAAAGCCAAGATACTATAACAATAGTTAGAAGGCGAAGAACATTAGCTGACATAAATAAAACGCTGCATTTCGGTTTATAGTTATAATTTCAATCCCAGGAAAAACCTTTTACTGTTGGTGATAGTCTAACTGCATACCTGACAAAGTTATTTGTCTTTCATGCAGAACAGTAACGACAAATGTAACGTAATTTGAACGTTGTTTTATTGTTCCGTTTAAATAGTCTGATTTGTTACCGGTGTACTCAAATATCAGATGATTTGCTAAAGTTTTTTTCATAAACTTGCCTTGTTGTAACTAAAATCTTGTCGTCGTTCATTTCGTGTTATGAATTCCGTTCTGTTTGTTTGTACCGGCAATTATTATCGCAGCCGCATGGCAGAAGAACTCTTCAACTTTTGGGCTCCGGTTACGGATTTATCCTGGGAAGCTCACTCCGCCGGCCTACGGGAAGATATGTCAAAATCGCCGAATGAAGGCCCCATCTCCAAACATGCGGTACGTATGCTCGCCCAAAACGGGTTTCCGGTCTCCTCTTCAAAACGCTATCCCAGAAGTATAGAAAAAGAAGAGCTTGAAGTCCACAATGTAGTTATCTGCCTGCACCGGACCGAGCATGAACCGATGATCCAAAAGCGGTTTCCAAAGAATAACAGTGAAATTTTATTTTGGGAAGTTCCAGATATCCAGTACATGGAACCGGAAGAGGCATTCAGCCGCATAAAGCGTCAGGTGCATCAGCTTATCTCTCTGCTGAGTTCGGTTTAAAAATGATCGATTTAGCTCCTTAATTAAGTTTGAAGATCCGATAAAGCCGATAACACGGGTTCTAAAAGATTTTGCGATGATCCAGGGAGGGAATTCGTCTGCGAACCTCCTTCAGGCGGGAAGGGTCAATAACAGCGGTGGCTATTCCGGCCTCTTTGCCGGCATCGGCCAGTACCTCTCCCCAGGGATCCACAATCAGGCTGTGCCCGTGTGTTGTTCGTTTTTTTCCGTGCGTTCCGGTCTGTGCAGGTGCCAGCACGTAGGCGGTATTTTCAATGGCACGGGCCCGTAAAAGTGGCTTCCAGTGATCTCTGCCCGTAGTTGCCGTAAAGGCCGAAGGCACACACAACACCTCTGCCTGTCGCTCGGTGAGCGAGCGATAAAGCTCGGGAAAACGCAGGTCGTAGCAGATACTCATGCCAATATTGCCAATCTCTCCGGCCCGACTTACCACCGGACGATTTTTCCCGGATTCCACGTAGTCAGACTCCCGGTAACTCTCTCCTTCCGGCAGTTCCACGTCAAACAGGTGGATCTTATTATATCGTGCCAGTGTCTTTCCCTCCGGATCGACCAGCAGCGAGCAGTTATATACTTTGCCGTTACCCGCCGGAGTCGGATAGCTTCCTCCCAGAAGATAGATGCCAAACTCTTGAGCCGTGTCTTTTAAAAAATCGGGAGTGCGTTTTCCGATCTCCTCCGCCTGCTCCATCCTGGCTTCCAGACTTCCCAGGAAAACAAAATTTTCCGGGAGTGCCACAAGCCGGGCTCCCCCCTTCGCGGCTTTGCGAACCTCTTCATATGCTTGTTCCAGGTTATAGTTGAAATCTGGCTGGCTGTTCATCTGGACGACTGCTGCTCGGTATGACTCCATGATACATTCAATTTTAAGATTTACAGTGGATTACCGCGTTGTTATAGAGCTGAATAAACATCAACGCGTTAATCTTCGTTGACGGGTACCGTCAGCTCGAATTAAATAGAGCTCAGTTTTGCCTCCTTTTGTACTGAGATAGGCGATCTCCCGGCCGTCCGGAGACCACGAGCCATAATATTCGTTACTCTCCCCGGCTGTGATGCGGCGTACATTATTTCCCGCTTTATCCATAACAAACAGGTCGAAAATACCCGCTTCGCGATCCGAAGAAAAAAGGATTTGATCTCCCTCCGGTGACCATACCGGAGATATATCGTATGAAGGGGTATTCGTCAGTTTTCGCTTGTTACTGCCGTCTGAATTCATGATGTGTATGTCAAAGAAACCGGTTTTATTGGAGATATACGCAATCTGTTGGCCGTCCGGAGACCAAATGGGATCAAGCGTGTAAGCGGTGGAATGCGTGAGCCTGGTTTGGGATGAACCGTCGGCGTTCATTACATAGATTTCCGGCTGGCCGTCACGACCTGATACAAATACTATCTTCTCCCCGTCAGGAGAAAACCGCGGATGTACATCACTGGCCCGATTCCATGTCAGCGGCGTACGATTCCGGGCCCGTTTATCCATCGTATAAATTTCGTAGTTCCCCCTTTCACTCCGCAGGTGGGCTAAAATGGTATTGCCGTCGGGTGACCAGCTTGGCAGGTAGCCATCCCGTGCATAGGTTTTGTACAGTCCCCTGATCTTATATACCACCGTGTCTGGCGGGTGTGGGGGGACGGTGCTTTCACGGTCCGAATAAAAGGCGATATCACGTCCACTCGGCGACCAAGCCGGGTATAGATCATTGGCCGGATGATCGGTTACCTGCTCCCGGTTTAAATTCCTGAGATCAATTACATAGATATCAAAATTGCCACTGTACGAGGCTGAAAATGCCAGTTTTTGACCGTCGGGCGACCAGTATGGACCAGTGGCTATCATACCGGTTGGTGAAAAGGCTTGCCCATGCGCATGCTGAGCCGATGTGCCTGTTAAAACCACAATCAACAAGAGGGGTATATAGCGTGGAACTGCTTCCATAATAGTCCCTTCCAAACTTGGGGATAAAGTCAGCCCGGACTCCCGGCATTTTTTTGAACTGAACTGTTCGGTGGTATTTATTAATCTACATTCAACATTCAAGCCAGGCTTTTTTAAAATATGCGATACGCCGGGACTAAATTCAACGCATATTGCAACAATACAACAGGGCGAACTTACACCTGAAGCACGCCCGTCTTGAACTCCTCGATATGCGGGTTATGATCAGCGCATTGAATGGCATGCGATATTTTTTGGCGGGTTTGGGCCGGATCAATAATTTCATCCACCCACATGCGGGCCGCTGCATAACGTACATCGGTTTGCTTTTCATACTGCCGGCTGATCTCTCTCATGATCTCCTGCTCCTCCTCCGACGTAATCTCCTCCCCTTTTTTTTCCAGGGTTCGAACCTTGATCTGGGTCATCACCTTGGCCGCCTGGCTGCCCCCCATAACGGCGATCTGTGCCGATGGCCAGGCGTATATAAAGCGTGGATCGTAGGCCCGGCCACACATGGCATAATTCCCGGCTCCGTAGCTGTTGCCTGCTACAATCGTAATTTTGGGAACCGTGCTGTTGGCCACCGCATTCACCATCTTGGCTCCATCCTTGATGATGCCTCCGTGTTCGGCCCTTTTCCCGATCATAAATCCGGTGACATCCTGGAAAAAAATAATCGGTATTTTCTTTTGGTTGCAGTTCATGATGAACCGGGCGGCCTTGTCGGCACTGTCTGAATAGATAACGCCCCCGATCTGCATCTCACCCTGCTTGTTTTTGACAACTTTCCGCTGATTGGCAACGATGCCCACGCTCCATCCATCGATGCGGGCATATCCCGTAATCAGGGTTTGCCCGTATCCCTTTTTGAAAGCGGTAAAGGAATCCGCATCCACGATACATTCAAGTACCTTGTTCATGTCATAGGCCTTTGAACGATCATCCGGGAACAGATCATAAATTTCTTCCGGGCCTCGGGAGGGCAGTTTGGCCGCCCGCCGGTTAAATCCCGCTTTTTCAAACGGCCCCAGTTTATCTACCAGGTCGCGAATGGTACGCAGGCACTCCTCGTCATTTTCCATCTTATAGTCGGTAACCCCGCTGATTTCGGTATGCGTGGTTGCCCCGCCAAGGGTCTCATTATCCACATTTTCCCCGATAGCGGCCTTCACCAGGTAGCTTCCCGCCAGGAATACGCTGCCGGTTCCCTCCACAATAAGTGCTTCATCACTCATAATCGGCAAGTAGGCTCCGCCGGCCACGCAGCTCCCCATGATAGCTGCAATCTGGGGAATTCCCCTGGCGCTGATCACGGCATTGTTCCTGAAGATCCGGCCAAAATGTTCTTTATCGGGAAAAATTTGATCCTGCATTGGCAGGTAAACACCGGCAGAGTCGACCAGGTAGATAATCGGCAGGTGGTTCTCAAGGGCGATCTCCTGGGCACGCAAGTTTTTTTTGGCGGTGATCGGAAACCAGGAACCCGCCTTTACAGTGGCGTCGTTGGCTACCACTACACACTCCCGGCCGGAGATCTCACCTATTCCCATCACCACTCCTCCAGCGGGACATCCGCCCTCCTCCTCATACATCTGGTAGCCGGCCCAAAGGCCCAGTTCATTGAATCCACTATCCGGGTCGAGCAGCTGGTCAATCCGCTCCCGGGCAGTAAGCTTGCCTTTTTTGTGTTGCTTATCAATCCGTTTGCGGCCTCCGCCCTGTTTAATTTCCGAAGCGGTATGGCGAATCTCTTCCAAAAGGGATCGAAGGGAGTGGGAGGCAGAAGTTTCTTTTGAGGAACTCATGGGAGACGGATCTATTTATTCAATACTAGGATCAGGCCTGAAGCGTTTTCAAAATAAAGAAATTTTAGAATCGTAAAAGGTAATATTACATTGAGCCTTTAACAGCGTAATTCACAAATACAATTGCCGTGGCTTTCTCAAAAAAACTGTCTCTTTTTCTACTATTCTCAATATTGACGAGCCTGCTTAATATCCCGGCCAATGCGCAACGCGGTATCACCTACCAGCAACTGGCCAACCAGCAGCGTGAGCAAAATATTTTTATCGATAATTTTACCCTCCCGGGGTCGCAGCCGGAGACCGTTCGGTTTGTGACAACCTTTCGTATCGACTACAACCTCCTCCCTTTCCGCAAATATGACAGCCCCGATGAACAGAAAAACTTTTTTAGTCCTGTAGGAATGAGCATAGAGATATTCCGGGATCCAAACCCGGAAGCTGACAACAGACGCCGCAGGGATGATTTTTCAGTCGAGGGACTTGAGCCGGTGGAGCGCTCGTTCTGGAGAGATACGGCATTTGCAGAAAACTATGAGCAAACGAAATCCAAAAATAAGTTTATCACCGGTCGGCTGGATACAGAACTGAAACCGGGCAGTTACAGCTATATCCTGCAGTTTACCCGGGGTGAAGAAGTGGATGGCAGGACCTCACGCAAACGGTATGTCAAGGTGTTGCCGTACGGGGAAAAGAAAAAAGGAAATATTGTGCTGGCTGAAACCTACCGCAGGGATGAAGGCAATAGTTCCTATGGCACCATCGACCTGCTGAACTTTGGGGAGAATGTGTATTACGGGCAAGACTTCTTTACCCTGATTCACCTGCCGGGCTATGAAGCCTCGGACTCTTACAGCCTTGAGGTCAACAGGGTGGAAGTCAACGACCGGGATACTACGCAGGTTGCCACGGTGCATTCCGCCAGCATCCAGCAGACCGATATCCTGGAAGGCAGCCGGCCGGAGTTGACAAGCTCAGACGGCGATCAGCAACTGGTGCTGCAAAATACCCCGGAAGGTCACACCTATGCCGTTGTCAAAATTCCCAACAGCCAATTTATGAACGCGGTCTACCAGATACGGGTAACAAAAGAGGAGGAAACATCGCCCGTAGCCGAAACCATATTCCGTTCGCGGTGGATTGAGATGCCGACCAGCCTGCTGAATGTGGATGTGGCCATAGATATGCTGCGTTTTATTGTGGATGACCAAACGATACGTGAAATGAAGTCGGGATCCAATGCGGAGAAGGAGAAGAAGTTCAGAGCGTTTTGGGAAAAGCGGGATCCAACTCCAAATACAGAATACAACGAGCTGATGGCCGAATATTACCGCAGGATTGATCACGCTTATGAGCAATTTTCAACGATAAACGTCAACGGGTACAACACCGATCAGGGGAACATCTATATCAAATTTGGTCCTCCCGAAAATGTAAACCGAAAATTCCCCCCGGGAGAGCCCGCCGTGGAGGTCTGGGAATATCCCAACCGACAATTTGTTTTCAGGGCTGTGAGTGGTTTCGGGGAGTTTAAACTGGTCTCAGATTAATTTTGAGAGGTTTTTGCAAAACGTTGTTTTGGCCAATATCGTCATTTATATAAAATAACACCTCCCTTAACTGACGAGAGTAGACAACACAACCGCCCCGGCTACTTCTCTATTGCAACTCGGTAATCCAGCCGGGAATGGTCCATTTTAGCGCTGCTCCTGTATCCATGTTCAATTCTCAGAACATTATTGTATCTTTGCCGTTTACTAACACAAATACAGGAAAAAAAGGTTATCAGGGAATGTCCGTTCGTATAGCTATCAGTATCGGAGATTATAACGGTATTGGTCCCGAGGTGGTTTTAAAGACATTGCAAAATCGAGATCTGGGCGATTGTACACCTGTCATTCTCGGGGATACCAAAATTATAGATTATTACCTCGACCGGCTGAATATCTCGTTGGAATATCACGCGGCAGACTCCATACAATCGGTTTCGGACGGCCGCATAAATATTCTTAATCTATTAAGCAGCAACGATATAGAAATAGAACCTGGTAAGCTTTCAAAGAACGCCGGCTCCTGCGCAATGCAGGCGGTCGAAACAGGTATCCAGCTCTGTCTTTCAGGAGAAACAGCCGCCCTGGTAACGGCATCCATCTCAAAAGAGGCAGTGAACAGAGCGGGATACCACATCCCGGGACATACCGAATTCCTGGCCGAAAAAACCCGGACAAAAGATTTTATCATGATGATGGTCAATGAGGGGCTCCGAATCGGGTTGATTTCCACCCACGTTCCGCTGAAAGAGGCTGCCGGCTGGATTTCAAAAGAGAGGGTGACGCGGTTTATTCGAATCATCAGCAAGAGCCTGACCCGTGATTTTGGAATCGAGCGCCCCCGTGTTGCGGTGCTGGGACTTAATCCCCATGCCGGGGATGGCGGCATGATCGGTCGCGAAGAGATCGAGGTTATACAACCGGCGATCGAGCAATATGCATCAGGTGGAATCAACGTTGAGGGCCCCTTCCCTGCCGACGGCTTTTTTGGAAGTCGGAACTATCGGCAGTTTGATGGTATCCTGGCGATGTATCATGACCAGGGACTGATTCCATTTAAAACGCTCTCGTTTGGGGCGGGTGTCAACTTTACGGCGGGCCTCCCTTTCATCCGTACATCACCCGACCACGGAACGGCGTTTGACATAGCGGGCCAAGGCAGCGCCAATCCCGCCTCTTTCCGGCAAGCCTTAGACTTAGCGGTATCACTTGCCAAAAAACGAAGGGGACAATCGGCATGAAAGGATCCAGGAGTCCGGAATACAGCAAGCTCGCCTATATCTACGACACCATTATGGAGGATGTTGATTACGAGGTTTGGGCCGACTTTATCGACGAGATTATCCAGACCAATCATCCCGACCCGGTATCGATCCTTGAGCTGGCCTGCGGCACCGGTTCCATGGCCCTCTCGCTTGATGAACTGATGTGCTACGATATTGTCGCCACGGATAAATCACCCCATATGATTAAAATTGCCCGGTGCAAAAAGCGTGACAACAGGTGGTCGGATGTGGACTTTAAAGTGATGGATTTTTTGGATATTGCTCTCGACAGGCGTTTTGACGCGGTAATTTCCACTTTTGACAGCGTGAATTACCTGCATAAGCCGCGCGATATTGTCCGCCTCCTAAAAGAGATAAAAAAGGTACTGAAACCGGACAGCATCTTCGTTTTTGATTTTACAACACCCAAAAATTCGATCCGTTCCATTAAATACCTGAACAACGAAGAGGGGTATGCGCCGGGGAATTACCGTTTTTTTCGAAAAAGCAGTTACAATCCCAGCAGTCGCATCCATTACAATGTATTCGATATTGAAAAGCTGGACAACGACATGGAAACAGTGTTGGAGAAATACCACGAAGTTCACAAACAAAAAATTTATACTTTGCCGGAAATGCTTGATATTATCGATGAAACCGAGTTTACCCTGCTCGCCAAATATGACGGGTTTGACCTTGTGGAAGCGGATGAGTCAAGTTTAAGAATAACGATGGTGTTGCAATGCCCTACGATTCAGTAATTGAGTTTAACAACGTGTCTGTAACGTACGATTACCGGAAGGTACTCGAAAACATCTCCTACTCGCTCGAAAACGGGGAGTTCAACTACCTGATCGGTCAAACCGGGGCTGGCAAAAGCTCCTTTTTGAAGCTTATCTACCGGGACATAACACCGGACAGCGGTACCGTGCGGGTGGCCGATATGGAGGTCAACTCCCTTGATGAAAACAAGGTTCCCTACCTGCGCCGCCGGCTGGGTATCGTGTTCCAGGATTTTCAGTTGCTGCCCGACCGTACTGTCTATGAAAACGTGGCTTTTGCCCTGGAGGTAACCGGTCAAAAACCCAGCTTCATCAAACAGCGGGCACTCGAGGTTTTGGGGATGGTGGGACTCAGCCACAAGCGCAAAAATATGCCGGGTGACCTTTCGGGCGGAGAGCAGCAGCGGGTCGTGATTGCCCGAGCACTGGCCAATGAACCCCGCATTATGCTGGCGGATGAGCCGACCGGGAACCTCGACCCGGAGGCCTCCGCATCCATTATGGAGCTCCTGGAACAGATCAACAACCGGGGCATGTCGGTACTGATGGTTACCCACGATTATGACACTGTGAAGCAGTATCCCTATCGAACCCTGAAACTGCAAGATGGACAAATAAAGGAAATTGACGTCAAAAGTCTTTAATCTGCTTTGGAAGAACAGGGCTCCCGACCTGTATACGTAGTACCCGGCCATGTCCGACCGCGACCTTTGCTACAGGGTATTCCCTGTTAGCGTTGGAGAAACGCGGTTTTCTTTACGAAAAACCTCTTCATTATACAGTAGATGAGGCAGGAGTTTTTATACTTGAAGCCAACGGCAGGCAGGAGTTATCTTGTTCTCGTTCTGTTAATCACTATTTATCGTAAAATGAATCTAACCAAACGCACGCAACGGGTCCGTGAAGAAGCCTTTCGGCTGGGGTTCGATGCTTGTGGCTTTGCCAGGGCACGTCGGCTTGAACGGGAGGAGCGCCGTCTTGAAGAGTGGTTACAACAGGGGCGGCACGGTAATATGGACTGGATGGAAAACTATTTTGACAAGCGGGTCGATCCCACGAAGCTGGTTCCCGGGGCCAAGTCGGTCGTTTCAGTGATAGGCAGCTATTATCACCCCGGTCATGAGCGTCAGAAAGAGCAGCAGGATATGCCCAAGTTTGCAAAATATGCCCAGGGACGCGATTATCACAAAGTGTATAAAAAGAAGCTGAAAAAACTGTTCCAGTTCACCAGCCAGCTTCTCGGCGGACTGGACGGCCGCGTATTTGTAGATTCCGCCCCAGTGCTGGACAAGGCATGGGCGGCTCGTGCCGGCATCGGATGGATCGGCAAGAATTCAAACCTGCTTAACAAAGAGATTGGTTCTTTCACTTTTATCGGGGAGATGATCGTGGATGCAGAATTTGTCTACAGCGCCACAGCCTCCGACCACTGCGGATCCTGCACCCGCTGTATCGACGCCTGCCCCACCAATGCGATCTATGAACCCTACCGGGTGGATGGATCCAAGTGTATCTCCTATTTCACCATCGAGCTGAAGGAGCAGATTCCGGATGACTACCAGGAGGGCATCGGCGAATGGCTCTTCGGGTGCGATATCTGCCAGGATGTGTGTCCCTGGAACCGCGAGCCCCTATACTCCCGGATGGAAGATCTCGCTCCAAGAGACAACATCCTGGATCACGATATCGATTTTTGGGAAGAGCTGGACCTGGAACAATACGATGCCCTCTTTGAGGGAAGTGCCATACGACGTGCCAAGTTTGAGAAATTCAAGATGAATATCGCTACTGTATCCCAAAACCTGAACCGGTAGCATGACGGATCAGCTGCCCGATCCCCATATTGCAGCATTAATTTTAAACTGGAGGGATAGTGAAGCTACTATTGAGTGCATTCAATCAGTATCAGAGTCGGTAGCTGTCAATGTCGAAATTTACCTGCTGGACAATCAGTCAACGGCATCCTCCCGTAGAAAACTTTTGCGAGGGCTCGAACAGGTTGAATGTCCGATTCACTTCTTTGAAAGCGATCAAAACCTGGGCTTTGCAGGGGGCATAAATTACCTTGTCGAAGCGGTCGACTCTGCCAACGCTGATTATATCTTCCTGCTAAATAATGACGCAACTGTTTATCCCCGTACCCTCTCCAGGCTGGTCGGGGAACAGCGGGAAACGGGGTATCACCTGATCGGACCGGTTAACGAAGGCGCACGCTCCCGCTCAACCCGTCGCTGGCCTTATTGGCTTTTTGGCATACGTATCCCCGGTCTGTACAAAGCAGAACAGAACGGATGGGAAACATGCAATATAGACGGAGCAGGAGTATTATTGACTCAACAGGTAGTCAAACGGATACTGGAAAAATGCGGCAAATTATTGGATGATCGCTATTACTTGTATACCGAGGATACTGAACTGGGCCTGTATGCCCGCAGTCTCGGATACCGGTCCTTTATTACAAACCTCGCTCACTATTTTCACACGCGTGGTCAATACGGCACGTTAGAAAGGCGTAGTTTAACCTATTATTATACGACGAGAAATCGGGTTTTTCTTGCGAAGGATTACCTGGACTCATCCGTGCAACTGCTGTTTCACCTGTATTACTTGTTGTCAAGGATAGTGATACTGGGCCGTGAGTTTCTGAAACGTAACAAGGCAATAGCCACTGCTGTATGGGAGGGATTGAAAGATGGATACGCCGGCCGAGGGGGTAAATGGAGGCATCACGAGTGAGAGTGCTATCCCGGAGTTCACATCGATGTTGACAGGAAACTCGGGATGAATACTATTTTGTGAACCCCGGTTCAGAACCGCTCCTTTTTTTCTTTTAATTCCTTGTACAGCATCTCCCGGGCCCGGAAAATATGCGCTTTAATTGTACCGAGCGGCTTGTCCAGGATATCGGCGATCTCCTGGTAGCTCTTTTCCTCCATATGGCGCATTTGGATGACCTTGCGGTATTTTGGAGGCAGATTCTCTATCGCCTGCTGTACCATCTGCTGGCGCTGTTTGCGTATCAGGCTCCGGTCGGTGGCGGCATGCTCATCGGGCAGCTGCATGTTCATGTCGCCATCGCGCGTTTTTACCGGCTCGTCAATCGACAGGGTTTTCAGCTTCTTTTTTCGCAGGTAATCGATCGTGTGATTGGTGGCAATCCGGTACAGCCATGTGGAAAATGCGTAGTTCGTGCTGTAGCTGTTCAGGTTATCAAACGCCTTTACGAATGTCTCCTGTACCAAGTCCTCAACCTGCTTTTGATCCCGTACCATCTTCAGTATGTGAAAATAGATGGCTCGCTCATATTTGTCCACCAGCTTTTTATAGGCACTCTCATTCCCCCCGATAGCTCTTTTAACAAGCGTATCGTCCTCAAGGCTACTCTCCGAAGCGTTCTCGCGCGGCAGTTCCGACTCGTTTTGTTCAGCAGAATTGGACATAAAAAATGGCCAGTTGATTATTTCTCAAAATCGGTGTTTAACTTAGTGAAACTGAAACTATTTTCCCATTTTGAACTCACACATTTCCCGAACAGGCAACCAGCGGTATATGGATAACTTCGGCCAAGACTGTGGCCGGTGAATTCCAGGGTCCTGTTTGATGTTATTCGATAACAGCAAGCAATAAATTTACCTCAACCAAATACACGGGAGTCAAGTGATGAACAAGGGACATGTACATGCAGGTGAAGTCATTAATCTCAATACCCTCAAGGGAGATATGTCTCCGGATTCCACCTATGCCCTCGTCAAGACCTCAGACATGGAAGTGATACGCATGGTGATACCGGAAGGTCGAAATATCGATGAACACAGTGTTGACGGCCAGGTAACCATACAGTGCCTGAATGGAACGGTTCAATTCCGCCTCGGAAATGAGACCAGGGAGCTGTCCAGCGGCAGTTGGCTATTTTTGGATCGCAACCAGCCCCACTCCATATATGCGGAAACTGACGCTGTGCTTTTGGTTACTATTCTATTTACCTGATCTGGTCACTATCCTGTGAAGAAACATTACGGGTCCACTCCATGAAGATTTTTTAATGAGGAAGCAGGAACTAAACTGTCTACTTGCGAATTTACCGAATGTCCAGATAAACTAAATATCGGTGGTGCATGCTTCTGTATAAATTCTCGTCTGTAGAGGCGCAAATGCGGACAAAAGGGATCAATTTGATCCGCATAGTCTTTTCAATTCTGCTGTTGGCTGCCTTTGTTGTTCCAGTAACTCTTCATGCGCAAAATTCGGGAGTGCTTTCCGGCTATGTCACCGATGCACAAACTGGTGATCCCCTTCCGGGCGCCACCGTGCGGCTTGAAGGAACTGAGCGGGGTGCCGCTACAGATACAAATGGCTATTTCACAATAGAGAAGGTCGCTCCGCGATCGTATACCGTTACTGCCAGCTTCGTGGGGTACCAGTCAGTGACCAGATACAATGTGGTGGTCAACTCGGGGAACAACCCCGATATCAACTTTGCTCTTGAACCATCCGTAAATGAATTGGGAGAAATTTCGGTCGAGCCGGACCCCTACGATCAGCCACCGGAAAACCCGCTTTCCCGGCAGGAACTTTCACAGGTACAGATCGCTTCCTACCCCGGCGGCAACAACGATATCGCCAAAGTGGCACAGTCTCTGCCCGGTGTTTCGGGATCGGTGGGCGGCTTTCGCAATGATGTCATAATCAGGGGGGGAGCCCCCAGCGAAAACGTATACTACCTGGATGGCATCGAGATACCGGTCATCAACCACTTTGCCACGCAGGGCAGCGCCGGCGGACCCGTGGGACTGCTGAATGTCTCTTTTTTTGAAGGTGTCAGCCTCAGTACAAGTTCATTTCCCGCCCGCTATGATGATGTACTTTCAGGAGTTCTCCAATTCGACCAGCGCAATGGAAATGCCCGCCATTACGGGGCCAACATACGCGTTGGGGCCAGCGAAACCGCGTTTACGGTAGAAGGACCTCTTTTAAAGTCGGAAGAGGAGTCGTACGCCAACACCACTTTTATCGCCTCAGTGCGTCGCTCCTATCTACAACTACTGTTTCAACTTATTGACCTGCCGTTTCTGCCGGACTACTGGGACTACCAATACAAGCTGAATCACAAAATTGACAATTTTAACGAACTCACCATTACCGGTGTGGGAGCAATTGATGATTTTCGAATAAACAAGCCCGACAATATCACCGCAGAGCAGCAAGCCACGCTCGACCAGGTGCCCATCATCAAGCAGTGGAGCAGTACCGGCGGCATCAGCTGGAGACACCGTTTCAGGAATACGGACGGCTACCTGCGTACAACCCTGAGCTCCAGTGCCTTCGACAACAATTTCAGGCAATATCGTGATAATGAAAATAAAGACGGGCTGATCCAGAGCACCCAGAGCCGGGAGTGGAGCACCACCCTGAGGAGCGAGTACAACCGGTTTATCGAAAACTGGAGTATCTCTGCGGGCCTGATGCTGGAAAACAACCAGTATACCACCCAGAGTTTCCGATCATTTGACGATGTACGGTTCGATACGGACCTTGATTTTTTGAGATACGGCGCCTACGGGCAAGTCACCCGGGAGTGGAAAAATAACCGGTTCTCCACATCGCTGGGCATCCGGGCAGACGGCAACACCTTTACCGATGATGGCAACAAATTGTGGCGCACGCTCTCTCCCCGCCTTGCCGTCTCGTATGCCATTGACGCTCATAGCCGGTGGGAAATAAACGCTTCTGCCGGCCGCTATTTCAAAATTCCACCGACCACGATCCTGGGATTTCAGCAGAACAACAGCTTTGTTAACCGCAATGCAGATTATATCCGAAGCGATCATCTTGTAGCGGGATTGTCGTTCACCCCGCGAAAATCAACGCAACTTTCGGTTGAGGGATTTTATAAACGCTACGAGGCCTATCCCGTCTCCCGAAGCGACAGCGTTTCGCTGGCCAACCTGGGGGCCGATTTCGATATCTTTGGGAACGAGGCGATACTGAGTACCGGCGCCGGACGGGCCTACGGAATTGAATTGACTTACCAGCAGAAGCTGATATCCAATTTTTACGGGTTGCTGGCCTATACATTATACTGGAGCGAATTTACAGGTTTCGAAAAGAATCGTTTTCTGCCCTCGCGCTGGGACAACCGGCACCTGCTCACTTTCACAGGGGGATACCAACTGCCGCGGAACTGGGAGATCGGCGGGCGCCTGCGAATCCTGGGAGGGGCGCCCTACCCTGTTCTCAAACGGGATGCGAGTGAAGAGACCTATCCCAATCTCGTTTTTGACTATTCAACCCTGGGTGAACAGCGGCTGGATCTCTTCAACGCTCTTGACCTGCGCATTGATAAAAAGTGGAATTTTAACCGATGGGCCCTGAATCTGTACCTGGAGATCTCCAACGTTCTGGCCAGTAACATTCCCAATCCGCCGGAATACGGTCTGGAAAGGAATGCCGATGGCACCCCTGTTCAGCCCCGTCAAATCATTGAGATAGAGGAGCTGGACAACAGCAGCAGGCGGCCCACCCTGGGAATAGTGATAGATATCTGAAAAACAGGAGGGGTATTCCAAATGAGTATTTATACTGCCTGAAGAAGGGGAAATCGAGAATTTTTTTCTATCATACGCAGCCTATTTACCCTACATTCCATATACTGTTAACCCAAATACAAAATGATATTCTGATGAGCGATATCCAACCGAGTGTCAGCTACAGCTTTACCATGCGACTGTATATCAAAAATAAGCCGGGTATGCTGGCAAAAGTGATGAACGTAATTGCCGAAAAAAAGGGGGATCCCGGGGCCGTTGATGTTGTCAAGGTAGAGGGAGATTACAAGGTGCGCGACCTTACGGTTAGCGCGAGAGATGAGGCACATTCGCGCGACATTGTCAAGGCGATCAAAAAAATAGACGGTATCAAAGTGCGCAACGTATCCGATCGGGTTTTCCTGCTTCACCTGGGAGGAAAAATACGGATTGAAAACAAAGTGCCGGTAGACACCCGTGATGCTCTTTCTATGGCGTATACCCCGGGCGTCGGCCGGGTGTGCCAGGCGATCGCCGAAGACCGGGAAAAGGCCCACACGCTCACTATAAAACAAAATTCGGTGGCCGTAGTAAGCGACGGCTCCGCTGTACTGGGACTTGGGAATATAGGTCCAGAGGCCGCGATGCCGGTAATGGAGGGTAAGGCGATGCTGTTTAAAGAGTTTGGAGATGTCGACGCCTACCCGATCTGCCTGGACAGCCAGGAAGTGGATGAAGTGGTTCGGGCGGTTGAGCTGATCGCCCCCGGCTTTGGCGGAATCAACCTGGAGGATATCAGTGCGCCCCGCTGTTTTGAGATTGAACAGCGGTTAAAAAAATCACTGGACATCCCGGTTTTCCATGACGATCAGCACGGAACTGCCATCGTAGCGATGGCGGCAACAATTAACGCGCTAAAAGTGGTTGGCAAAAAGCTGAGCGAGCTCCGGGTCGTTATTGTGGGAGCCGGGGCCGCGGGCGTCGCTATTGCCCGAATATTGCGTAATGCAGGTGCGGGAACCATTCTTTGCACCGACAGCAAGGGCATCATAAACCGAGATCGGCTGCCGGAGCTGAACGAAAGCAAACAATGGCTCGCTGAAAATACCAACCCGGATAACATCGGGGGGACCTTGCTGGATTCCACCAAGGGAGCCGACCTGCTGATCGGCGTAAGCGGACCCGATATCATTCCAGTGGAGGCGATCGAACATATGGCGGAAGATCCCATCGTTTTTGCCCTGGCCAATCCCGACCCGGAAATTCGTCCGGAAAAAATCTCCTCGGTTGCGCGGATCATTGCCACTGGCCGGAGCGACTATCCCAACCAGATCAACAACGTGCTCGCCTTCCCGGGAATCTTTCGCGGTGCTCTGGATGCGCGGGCTTCCGACATCAATGAACAGATGAAACTGGCCGCCGCCCACGCCATTGCAGAACAGATTGACGATATGGATCTGAGTGAGGAATATATTGTTCCCAGCGTGTTTAACAAGAAAGTGGTGCGCAGGGTATCGCAGGCGGTCAAAGAGGCGGCATTCGAGAGCGGCGTAGCGCGGCGGCCGCGACCGTAAATAACAGAGGATTACCTCCTAAAAAACTGGGGACACCTACAATTATGAACTCATGAGACTGTTTTCACCCTGCTCCATTGTAAAAAAAATTTGCTCTTGAATTAACGGTCTCATTAATTAGTTTATATGACCCAATTTTAATATCTCCTTCGCATATAAAATACAGAAGGAAAAGTTGGGATAATTCATCAAACCCATAAATTATTAAATAAACACAAATCAAATGAAATATCTATCAAAAACCATAATATTATCTACCCTGCTTGCTGTATTCACCGTTTCTACAGGCTATGCCCAAACGGGAGAGATCAAGATTGGCGGTGGATTAATTTTTGGATCAGGTGTGACGGGGATTGACCAGGTCGATAACGATCTCGGTATCAGAGTAGATGGCATCTACACCATCAATGAGGAGTTCAGGGCCGGTGCGGACCTTGGATTTTATTTCCCGCACGAAGAGAACGGGTTCAAACAGACAGTCTGGGAACTCAATTTTAATGGAAATTATATTTTCCATTCTGAAGAAGAACTGCTGTTGTACGGGCTCGGGGGCCTGAACATAACCAGTATTTCTTTTGATCAATCCAGTCAGGGATTTACCGCCTCGGGCAGTGATTCCGAAGTTGGCTTAAATCTCGGGGGTGGACTTGAATATGGATTGAACTTTGGCGACCTGTTTGCTGAACTCAAATATGTACTCAGTGATGCCGATCAGCTGGTGCTGGGAGCCGGCGTTCGATTTGGCATCTAGTCCAAATCTCAAGACAAGTATTCAAGGGTGCCTTTTTTTAAAGGCACCCTTTTTTATTAGTCTCAGTTCAGAGCAAAGGTTTCTCACATTCTTCGATTACGGTTAAAGCCACTCAAATAAGACTTCATCGACTTCCCTGTACATTTTTGAGTGATCAAAAAAACGAATATTTAAAAAAATGCCCAACGGAGATTGGTTATTGGTTCAAACAAAATAACAAATAAAAATAACCAGCCCGCAAATAACTAACCTTTTCCGCCGCTGCATTCACCACCTTGATTTTTGGGTTCCTTTGGGAGCAAGCCGAAAGGAACACTTTTTTATGAGGATTAGCTTCATTTTTTCAAATTCCTGCTGAGCTTTTGTATCAGCCTGCACATTCAGTTTTGTGCCTGGAAAAGTTTTATTATCGCCCCGTGCCGGATCCCTCCCGTTGACACTACGATCTCCTCAAAATCATATCGTTTCAGGAACTCATCAAGGATAAGAATGCCCGGGAGAAACACATCGGCCCGCCCCTCCATCACAACAGGGTATTCCTCCAGCAATTCGGCTGCCTTCATATGTGAAATTTTCTGAACCCATTGCTGTACCGTATTTCGAGTTAATCGCATGCCGGCCAGCTTTTCCGGTTTATACGCAGTGGCATTAATTTCCATAAACGCCAGGGAGGTTACCGTTCCGGCGACGCCGATCGCCTCTGTTTTGCCATTCCAGGAAAAAGGGCGATGCTCAAACGACTCAGCAATGGCCTTCCTGCAGCGGCTGACCTCGTCCTCTCCCGGGGGATCGGAGTGCAAAAACCGCTCGGTGAAGCGCACGGATCCAACATCAAAAGAATGGTAGTCCAACAGTTCATGGCCTTTCCCGAGCGTCACCTCTGAGCTTCCCCCTCCGATGTCGAGAGTCACCGCCTGTTGCGCTATGTTTGCGCTGAGCATGCTACGGGCGCCCAGGTACGTCCAGCGGGCTTCCTCTTTTCCACTCAGTATGCGCAGATCGAACCCCGTTTCCCGGGAGACGATCGATTTGAATTCCTTTCGGTTGGCGGAATCCCGTACGGCACTTGTAGCCATAACGACGGTATCAGCGACTTCCGGGTAGTAGTGATCAATGATACGGCGATACTCCTGCAAGGCGTTGACGACGCGATTTACGGAGGCCTCAGACAGGTTCCGCTGCTTGTCCACGCCTTGACCCAGCCGCGGAATACGCTGCTCCTCATGGATCACCTTGAGGCTATCTCCGTCATACTCGGCTATCAGCAGCAGCAGCGTATTGGTTCCGATATCTATAGCGGCATACACGATCAGGAGGTGGTTGGTTTGGATTTCAACTGAAGAGCGATCCAGTTATTTTCTCGCGAAGATGCCATGAGCTCAAAATCAGACAACATATCCTGTTCGAGGATGAGCTGCCTGTCGGAGATCAGCAAACCTGACAGGATCAACTGCCCCCCGGGTTTTACATGCTCCACTAGAGAAGGCAAAAGTTCAATAATGGTATTCCTGTTGATATTGGCCAGTACCGCGTCAAAGGATTGGCTCCCTTCAACAACTTCGATTGAGCCTTTTTTGATGGTTACCTGGTTTTCCACTTGGTTAATAAGCACATTTTCCCTGGCGTTCCGGATACTCCATTCGTCAATGTCGAACGCCATGACGTGTTCAGCCCCCAGTTTGACGGAGGCGATCGCCAGCACCCCGGTGCCTGTTCCGGCGTCCATGACACGGTAATTCGGCTTAATGACCTGCGGCAGCAGCTTCAGAATCAATCGTGTTGTCTCGTGGTATCCCGTTCCAAATGCCATCTTTGGATCTATTTCCAACAGGATGCTATCATCGGGTGCTGCTTCAGTCACCCAGGTGGGTTTAACATAAAAAGTGCCGATTTGCTGCGCCTTGATCGTCTGTTCCCACTCTTCATTCCAGTTCTGGTCTGCTACAACCTCCTCCGACTGGATATACCCGTTGCCAGGGTAAGCCGCCAGTAGATGCTCAATACGTTCCCGGCTGACATCACTGAATCGTTCCTTTGTGACATATGTTATCAGTCGTCCCTCCTGCTGTTCAAAAGCATCAAACTCCATCTCCAGCAGCTCTGCGATAATCGCCTCCTGGTAATCGTCGCTAATCGATAAAACAAGTTTAATGTATTTCAACTTTCAGGTTCTGTTTATGACTGACGAGTTGGCAAATTCAGGTGATAAGAGGTCTTTCTGCTGATAAAGCAAGATACAGGAATTGCGATTAATATTTCTCAGCTTTACAAATGACGACGCACATTTCCGTACGCCAGTATCCAGTGATTCTGAGGTTACGAAATCAGACCCTGTTGTAGATGAGTTCTGTAAGTACCTCTCCCACCGCTTTCAGAGTCTCCCGGCTTATAATGTCCATATCATCATTGTGCGTATGCCAGTAGGGGGCGAATTGAACAGAGGAATCGGATCCCCGTTGATGCCTTATAATATCAATAGTCGGTATGCCCAGAATCCGGTTGATTACGACATGATCATCTGAAATGGCGGCCCCCTCCTGCTCCACGAACAGGTCGGAATAGCCCTTTTCTTCGGCAATTTGCCAAAGCTCGTTGACAAGTGCCGGGGCGAAATGCAGTGAGTTTTTTTCTTTGGGGAATTGGGCATTTTGGCCGCCGACCATATCCAGCAGTATGCCAAATCGCGGGCTATATCCTTTAACAGGCGGATTGTTCGCCCAGTACCGGGAACCGAGAAAATAGCGGTCCATCTCCCCTTCTTTGCCATAATCCTCCCCGTCAAACAAGACGAGATCCACCCCGATGGGAGGCGGAGTATCCTTAAACAGTCGAGCCAGTTCCAGCAGCACGGCAACGCCGCTCCCCCCGTCATCAGCACCCACAATCGGTTTGTCGGGGGCGTCGGGATCCTTTTCGGCCCGGGGTCGGGTATCCCAGTGAGCGCAAAGCATAATACGGTCGCTCGCCGATGGATTGAAGGCAGCAATGATGTTACTCATTCTCAAAGTATCGCCCTGGTACCCGACATGGGTGAAGTGCTGGGCAAAAACCCGCCGTTCCCCGGCTGCCTCTGCCAGTTTACCTATCAAATAGGCTTTTGTTAGGCGATGCCCCTCTGAACCCGGATTCCGAGGACCGAATTCAACCTGCTGCCGGATGTAGTGATAGGCACTGTCAGCATTAAAAACCGGTACATCCCTGCCCTGTCTTTCAAAATTAAGTCGTTCCTGGGGAACAGGCTCCCCGCCGCAACCGGCAAGGAAGGCGAGCAAACAACATATTAGCGGGATGGTCCATCTATCTTGTGGCGTGCTAGGAATCATCGCGATATATCATCGTGGCGGATGACTGGTTGATTGAATAGATGATGGTATCAATGATATTGACATGAGGAGGACGGTTGGCAACAAATACGATAATTTCAGCAATGTCCCGGGGTGTCAGTGGCTGCATACCTTCATACACTTCATCCGCCTGTTCTTCATCTCCCTTGAAACGAACCTTGCTGAATTCGGTTTCTACCGCTCCCGGGGAGATCATGCTGACCCGCACCGAGGTGCCGTGAAGATCCTTTTTTGCGGCTTCCGTAATCGCTTTCACGGCGTGTTTAGTGGCGCAGTAAACAGAACCGCCTGCATACCCGGTGTGGGAAGCGGTTGATCCGAGATTAATAATGTGCCCATGATCTCGCCGCTTCATCTGCTCTGAAACCAGCCGTATCATCGTCAACAGCCCCTTGACGTTTGTGTCAATCATGGTATCCCAGTCATCCAAATCAGCTTCGTAGACGGCATCCATGCCCAGCGCCAATCCCGCGTTGTTCACCAAAATATCGACCGGCTGTTCAAGTGAATCTAGAAAGTCGCGGCATGCCTGGCGGTCACGGATGTCGAAACTGCTGATATGAACCTGGATGGGATAGGCTTCTTCCAGCTCTTTTTTAAGCGTCTCCAGTCGTTCCCGGCGGCGCCCGGTCAGAGCGAGATTGCATTCATATTCTCCAAACTGCCAGGCGGCCGACCTGCCGATTCCGGCAGTAGCACCTGTTATGACTACCCAGTTGTCCTTGATCCGATTCTTCAAAACTTAAATAGTTTCAACTTCAGATTGTCGTTCAATTAGCCGGGCGGCATTTAATAATTTACCCTCCTCAAAGGTATCGGCCATAAACTGGAGGCCATATGGCAACCCGTTGGAATGGGTTCCGGCCGGCACATTTATGCCGCAGATCCCCGCCAGGTTGGCCGTAATGGTATAGACGTCATTCAGGTACATCTGGAGCGGGTCGTCGGTCTTTGAACCGATATCGAAGGCCGTGGTCGGAGCCGTCGGGGAGACAATCACATCCACATCCTGAAACGCCTGGGTAAAATCTTCCTTGATGAGGCGCCGGACCTTTTGCGCTTTCCCGTAATAGGCGTCGTAGTAGCCGGCACTGAGGACGTAGGTGCCAAGCATGATACGCCGTTTCACCTCGGTTCCGAACCCTTCGGTACGGCTTTTTTTGTAGAGCCGTATCAGGGCGGAATCCAGGTCTTCAAGCTCTTTTCCCAACCGTACCTTCTCCTCACCGCCGGCCAGCTCCATCTGCTCCTTGAGAGCCTCCTTCTCCTTGCGGAGTTCCTCTTTCACATCTTTAATATCGGCCCGGTGCCCGTAGCGGATGCCATCGTAGCGGGCCAGGTTGCTAGAGGCTTCGGCCGTGGCCAGGATATAATAGGTGGCGATACCATATTTCATGTGAGGCAGGTGGATCGGAACAAGCTCCACCCCCTCCTGTTCGAGATCCTTGAGCCGGCTTTTTATCCCGTCCCGGATCTCTGCATCCAGCCCGTCTCCGAAATACTCTTCCGGTACCCCGATCTTGATATTGGCCTGCGGTTCTTTCACAAATGATTGGTAATCCGGTACCGTTCGGCTGGAGGAGGTGTTGTCATTATCATCATAGCCGGAGATTACTTCTAGAACTCTTGCCGCATCTTCCACATTGTTGGCCAAGGGTCCGATGCAGTCAAATGATGAAGCGTATGCGACGAGCCCGTAGCGCGAGACGCGACCATATGTCGGTTTAACCCCCACCACGCCGCAGTAGGAGGCGGGCTGTCGAATAGATCCCCCGGTGTCGGACCCAAGCGTTGCCGTGCTGAATTCTGCCGCCACGGCGGCCGCGCTGCCTCCCGAAGAACCGCCCGGAACTTTGTCCGTGTCGTGCGGATTTCGGACGGGATCGTAAATGGTGTTCTCATTCGAAGAGCCCATTGCAAATTCATCCATATTCAGGCGGCCCAGCAAGATGGCATCTTCCTCTTTCAGGCGTTCCACCACTGTGGCGTCGTAGATGCTTTCAAAATTGGAAAGGATGTTGGAGGCGCAGGTAACCTGCTTGTCTTTCTCACAGATCAGATCCTTGATACCAATCACGGCACCGGCCAGCTTGCCGGCATCCCCGTTGTGTATTTTCTTATCGATGCGTTCTGCATCCGCAATAGCCTGCTCCGCATCAAGAGAAACCACCGCATTTATTTCGGGATTTCTTTGCTCAATATTGTCGGCATAATGGCGTACAATTTCCTGAAGTGAATACTCTCCGGTTTTGACAGCCTTTCGGTTGTCGGCAATACGTCTAAAATCCAATGGTTAAATCTTAATTTTCAGTTTGTTTCTGAGGTTGCTTCTTGGGTTCCGTTTGACTCTGCGTGTTGTTGTGGGAGCCAAATGATTCCTTCTCACCCTCTTCAATTTCCTTTTTGATCTGATCAGAAGCCTTTTTGAACTCATTTATTCCCTGTCCGATTCCGCGAGCAAGTTCGGGTATCTTTTTGGCACCGAAAAACAGCAGAATTACGAGTAAGATCACAAGGATTTCAGTTCCGCCTAATCCACCTAGCATAATATTCCTCTTTTAATTTGGTTTTAGTATGAGATGATTAAAGATAACAAAAGTTTTTTACACCTTTCAGTTGACTATTAAAAATATTTCGCTCTTTATTAAAGAAAAGACTTGAATTTTATTGCACAATCCTTTTTATAAGGTGCATTGGAAGTTAAAACACACTAAATAAATCAACAAGAAGTAAAAGAAACATGATTTGGACTGTAGAATTAGCGGCAGCTTTAGACGACGCTCCATTTCCTGCAACCCGTGAAGAACTCATTGAATGGGCCGAACGCAATGGCCTGCAACAACAGGTGATCGACAACCTGTACGAACTGGATGAAATAGAGGAAGGCGAAGATATGGTCTATGAAGGCATTGAGGATATCTGGCCGGACTATATTCGTAAGGAAGATTTCTTCCATAATGAAGAGGATGAAGGCTTCGACTACGATGATGTATAGATATTGATCGATAAACAATCGGTTTATTCCATATCTTTACGCGGTTGTTCCGTTAACGGGACAACCGTTTTTTGTAAATTAAAACCGAACTCTGATTTTCATTCTATCTTGTTTAGAAGTGTTGCGTGTACATTCTTTTTGGGAATGATGCTCTCCTTTTCGGTCTTACAGGCTGAATTATACGCACAAGATGCGCAAGTTCAACAGGCCGATACCACTCAAAATGTGGTGCGTGTCATCCGTTTTGTCGGCAATGACAATGTGAAAGACAACACGCTTGAGACCCTGATTCGCACCCATACCAACCGCGAGTTTCTCGGTATTCCCCGCTTCACGCCCTGGTATTTTATCTGGAAACTTACCAAACGATTTGGAGAGCCCCCGGCCTACCTGGTACCTGAAACCGTAGAAACCGACATGGAGCGTATCCGTCGCTATTATGAATCGATCGGCTACCTGGAGGCTTCGGTGGATACCAATATTGTGGAGTTCAGTCCCAACAAGGTAGAGGTCTCTTTCCTGATTAACGAGGGTCAGCAGTCGCGGGTACAAACCATCTCGTATTCGGGGATGCCGGAGTTTCCGGATCCGGAACTGATTTCTGATTTCTACCTGGACAGCGAAATGACCCGGGAGCCAATAAATGACACCACGTTTTCGGTAAATCGTGCGTATTCTGAAAACGCTCTTAACAACGAGCGAAACCGAATTATAAATTTTTTGAAGAACAACGGGTATGCCTCTGTACAGCGCGACTCGGTGCTGGCTCAGATCAAACGGGATCCCTCCGACAATCACCAGCTGGATGTACTGTTCTATATAAATCCCGGCAATTTGTACCATTTCGGTGACCTGTCGATCAACCTCCGGGGTCCGGATGCGCAAACAAGATATGAACATGCCGATACCCTGACAGGCGAACCGTACACCAGCGGGGGCAAAAAAATATTTCTACAAAAAGAGGCGGAGGCGCAAACCAAGTTTAGCCTGTTGACTGATCAGCTGTTGTTCAAACCGGGAGAAGTGTTTGATAACAACCGGTATGTGCGTACGGTCAACGAGTTTCAAAACCTCGGGATGCTCAATATCCGCGAATTTGGACTGAGTGAGGATGGTTCGCTGCCCGATTATTCCAAACCCGAGATTCCTGTTCTCTTTTCCCTGCAAACCCTTCCCAAGCATTCTTTCAACTTCAACCTATTTGGCCTCCGGCGATACGGATTCGGTTCAGGAGCCGGCGTTACCTACACCAATAACAACCTTTTTGGAAAAGCGGAAAACCTGCAGGTTTCGCTGAACGGAAGTTTTGAATACGTGGGCTCAGAAACCCTGCAAAATCTGGATGAGACTTTTGGCGGGGGCGACCAGCTGTTCCGCAGCTTTGAAGTGCGCGGCGACTACTCCCTGCCCCGGCTGATATTCCCCTTTGCCGGTCTCGATGACAACCTGTTTTTTTCGAACTCCCGCACGCAGTATTCCCTTTCGCTGGCCCGTTCCAACCAGCTATTCTTCGATGTAAACTCGGATGTGCGTTTCAACCTCCGCTACGTAGTAAACCATAATGAGCGATTTACGAGCTTTCTCGACTTGGTTGAACTGGATGTGCTCGACTCCGACCCGTCCGAACAGTTTCGCCAGTCTCTAATCCAGCAATTTGATACTACCTCGTTTGAATACCGGCGGCTGCTGGAAGACTTTCGCCCCCAGGTTTCCTCGATCCTGCGCTATACTTTCCGAAGCCAGAATACCGATCTGATCCAGCGGAACAGGGGCTATTACAGCGAATATTCCGTAGCGCTGGGCGGAAACATCCCCCACCTGATCGATCGTTATTTTGTCACCCCTGACACGCTGGAAGGCAACCTCCCCTCTCCCGCCCGTATCAGCAATAACAGTCTTTCGTACAGCCGATTTTTAAAACTTACCGCCGATTACAGGCGTTATGTTCCCCTGTCAAACGATGCAGTCTTCTCCTACCGGGGATTTGCAGGTTTTGCCCAGCCGTTTGGGGGCAGCAGCAGCATTCCGCTTAACCAGCGGTTCTTTGCCGGGGGGAGCAATGACATCCGGGGCTGGGATTTCAACAGTTTGGGGCCGGGAGGCATCGCCATTGAAGGAACTCCTCCCGTCGTCGGCGGAGAAATTAAGTTGGTTGGCCAGGCTGAGGTACGCCAAACCATGATCTCCAACTTCCTTTCGGCCGACTGGATCGGGGCCTGGTTCACTGACGCCGGAAACGTCTGGTATGGTCCCCGGAACTCGTTCAGGGGCGGCCAGTCCCAGGACCTGCTGAATGAAGGGAAATTTTATATTGATGAGTTCTACAAGCAGATTGCCGTCGGCTCCGGGGTGGGACTGCGGCTTGATTGGGAATATCTGGTCGTCCGTTTTGATTTTGCTTTTCGCATACATGACCTGGCTCCGACAGAAAGCTGGTTTACCAATAAAAAACTCTATTTTAGTTTTGGTATCGGGCATTCTTTCTAGACTCACGGCACCAGTGATTGCTGGAGAAACGATAAACGTTCTGTTGGCAAGTATCGTTGTCGACGCCTGCAATCAGTATTTTACCCGTACCATACGATCTTTAACAACAGTAGCAGACGGTATCGAAAATTGATTACATTACAGTTCTGTTGCAACGGTACTATAACTTAATTGAGTATTATGTTCGGATTTGATCGGTTCAAGACGATAAAGAAACAGGCACAAATTGTTTTTAAGTCTAGATTCCTGGACAATCTCACCCCCATGGAACGCTATGAATTTCTGCAGTTATGTCATCGCAGGAATTATAATGAGGGAGAATTTATCTACTACCAGGGGGATCCGGGCACCGGCATGTATTTCCTCGAGGAAGGAAAGGTGCAGCTTGTGGTAGAACCTGAACCGGGCTCTGATGAAGATACCAATACTTACCTTATTGAAGCCCCGGAAAGCTTTGGTGCCCTTTCCATAGGGTATGAACTTCGACGAATGTCCTCGGCCAAATGCCTTACGGACTCCGTGCTGCTCGGTTTTTTTAAACCCGACTTTGAGACGCTCCGGGACCGGCATCCCAAAATTGCCGTCAAATTCCTGGAGACACTCGCCATGATAGCGATGAAACAGCTTGAAAAAACGACCAAGGCGCTGGTAGAGGCAAAGGGTGTTGCCAAAGCTTTTTCTATTCAGTTCTCCACGTACTACGACGCCGAAAGGGAAAAGCAAATTTTATAATCTCCAGGATAAAATTATATGAAACTGAAAAAAGGAGCTGATGTTGAGCTCGATATCGAATCTACGGCTTTCAAGGGCAAGGGAATAGCCAAGGTCGATGGCCTGGCCGTGTTTGTGCCCAATACCACTCCCGGCGACCGGGTTAGGGCCCGCATTATTAAACGCAAAAAAAATTACTGCGAGGCCAAGCTCCTGGAAGTGATTGAAGAGGGACCCAGGCGTATTGAACCGAGGTGCGGGCACGCCCGGATGTGCGGGGGATGCAGCTGGCAGCATGTTGACTACGCCTCTCAGCTCGAGTTCAAACAGGGCCAGGTACAAGATCACATGGAACGAATCGGCGGATTAAAAGAACTTGAGGTGAACCCGGTAATCGGTTGTGATAAAACATTTTATTATCGAAATAAGATGGAATATTCAATCGGGCACAAGCGGTGGTTAAGCAGAGAGGAAATAGAACGGGATGAGTATGTGAGCGACCGTTGTTTTGCGGCGGGACTGCATGCCCCGGGACGATACGACAAAATTCTGAACTTGCAGGAGTGTCACCTGCAGGAGCCAATCTCCTATGAAATACTGGATTTTGTGCGCAGCTACTGTACAGAACACGATATTGCGCCATTTAATACGATTGACAATAAAGGCTTTATGCGAAATGTGGTTATCCGGAATGCCGCTCACACGGATGACCTGATGGTGAACCTGGTCACATTCAGAGATGACGAGGAGATAATGCAGGCGATGGCCGACGCGCTTTTAGAGCAGTTTCCCCGTATCACCACCATCATCAACAATATAAATGACACCAAGAGTCCAACGGCCGTGGGCCGCTATGAGAAAGTGTTGCATGGCCCCGGACATATCGTGGATTCGATCGGGGGTTATCGTTTTAGTATCGATGCCAACGCCTTTTTCCAGACCAACACGGAGCAGGCTGAACGCCTGTACGAAACAGCGCGCTCATTTGCCGATCTAAAATCTGGTGATCTGCTTTTTGATCTGTACTGCGGGGTGGGAACACTGAGCCTTTTTATGAGTGAAATGGCCGGCCACGTAGTGGGCATCGAAAATGTGGAGGTTGCCATTGAAAACGCCCGGACCAATGCCAAAAATAACGGCGTGGAAAATGTGGAATTTGTCAAAGGTGACATGCGTGATGTGTTCAACCAGTCGATCGTTGCCGAATTCGGATCGCCAGACTGTATCGTAACCGATCCTCCGCGCTCGGGGATGCATCCCGATGTCGTGGCGTACCTGAACAAGCTTAAAGTCCCCAGGCTGGTGTATGTGAGCTGCAACAGCTCAACTATGGCACGCGATCTCAAGGAGCTCAATGAGGTGTACGATATCCTCGAGGTACAGCCTGTCGACATGTTTCCCCAGACCTACCATATCGAGACGGTTGCAAATCTGCGGTTGAGAGAGTAGAAAAGGAGCCTGCAAATGTCGATCTCCACCCTCCTCTTTTGACAGGCAGGGAATTTATTGAACAGGAATCATTTTCAGGCATACCGGTTGCGAAACTTCAAGTTCAGTTCCCGTGGGCGTGATCAGTCCGGTTTCCCGGTTGCGCTTGAAAACCACGATATTGTCGGTATGGCGGTTGGCTACAAGCAAAAATGCTCCCGTCGGATCGATCACAAAGTTGCGCGGGTGAACGCCACCGGAGGAATGGGAACCTGCCTTCCTCAGTGTGCCGTCGCCTTGATCGATAGCGTAAATAACGATGTTGTTGAGATCCTCTCTGTTTGATACGTACAGGTATTTACCGTCCGGTGACACATGGATGTCGGCTCCCGATATGGCGCCTTCATACTCCTCGGGCAGTGTTGAAAGGGTTTGCCTGGTTTCCAGGCGCCCATCATCCGTATATTCAAAAGCCACGACGGTGCCGTTTAGCTCATTCACCAGGTAGGCATACTCCCCGCTGGGATGGAAGGTCAGGTGACGTGGACCCGCACCGGGATCGGCCTCGTACACGGACGAAGGGGTCTCCTCAAGGACAACCTGCTCGTCATCAAACGCGTATCCGACTACTTTGTCCGTACCGAGATCATTTACAAACAGGCGCCTGTTATCCGGGGAAATGTAGGTACAGTGCACATGGGGGCGCTGCTGCCTGGACTCATTCACACTGCTACCTGTGTGTTGAATAGCTGCTTTCGCTTCCCGAAGTCCCCCGTCCTCTCGTACCGGCAGCATAGCCAGCGATCCCCCGGAATAATTCCCGGCAAATACCGCCTTCCCGGTGCGGTCAACCGAAACGTAGCAAGGTCCCCCGCCTTCACTTGACTGCTTGTTTATCAGCCTGAGGTCACCGGTCTCCTTGTCAAAGGAGAAGGAGCTGATGGAGTCGGGGGCAGCCCCGCCCATCTCATTTACGGCATACAGGTTAGTGTGATCGGGTGAGATAGCCAGGTATGACGGATTTTCAACTCGCGCGGTTTCAATCAACGGACTCACCGATCCTTCAGACGAGTTGAACCTGTACAGGTAAATCCCCTCACTTCCCTCTCCGGTGTAGGTTCCGACGAACAGGTAAAATTCCTGGGCTTCGCTCGCTTCCTGTTGTTGCGAACAGTTTAATACAAAAAGAGAGGAAAATATTATTAAAAAGACGACTCGTGCTGCACGCATGTTTCGGATTCCTGAAATTGATCTTGTCATTCCCATTGAAAGTACTACTCATGCGCCTGGGAATCCAATGCAGATTATATTTTAGATCGAACGATTTTGGGATATTTTGGGATGAAGAAAGGAATCCAATACTTGCACAATTCACTATACCGAATTCAGATATGAACATTGCGGTCATCGGGGCGGGAATAGGCGGACTGGCCGCCGCTTCCCTGCTGGCGAAAGACAATCACAGCGTCACGGTCTACGAGAAAAATGAAACCGTGGGCGGCAAGATGAACGAAATTCGAGCCGGGGGTTTCCGTTTCGACACCGGCCCAAGCCTGCTGACGCTCCCCGAACTGCTGGAAAGACTGTTCAGCGACTGTGGAGAGCGGATGGAGGAGTATCTTCAGCTTGAACCGCTGAATCCCCTGTGCCGGTACTTCTTCCGGGATGGAACCACCTTCGACAATTTCGAAGACCAGAAACGGTCTCTTGCAGAGATCGCCCGCATTGCACCCGAGGATGAGGAGGCCTACACCGAATTCCTGGGGTACGCCAAGCAGCTTTTCCAAAAGACCTCCTCTTCGTTTCTTTTCAATCCACTGTTTGATATATCGGACCTCAGCGAGGTCAATCTTGCCGACCTGGCCCGCATCGATGCCGTTAGCACCGTAAGTGCCCGCGTGGACAAGTATTTTCAGTCCGACTACCTGCGGCGCTTTTTTAAGCGTTTTGCCACCTACAACGGCTCTTCCCCGTTCCAGGCCCCCGCCACCCTGAATGTCATTCCTCACGTTGAGATCAATCGCGGCGGATACTATGTGAAGGATGGAATCTATAGAATTGCGGAAGCGCTGGCTGCGCTGGCTAAAAAAAATGGCGCCCGGTTCATCATGGATACTGAAGTCACGGCGATCAATACGGAACGGGGACGCGTACGGGGAATCGAGCTATACGACGGGACCAAAGAACAATTCGATATCGTACTATCGAATTCGGATGCCTCCGAAACCTACCTCCACCTGCTGCCTGACCGTTCGGGATCATCGCTCAAAAAAAAGATAATCGCCAACACCGAGCCCTCCTGCTCCGGTTTTGTGCTTTTGTTGGGACTGGATCGCTCGTACAACCAGCTCAGGCATCACAACGTCTTCTTTTCGGACAGTTATGAGAAGGAGTTCGAAGCTATTTTTAAAGATCGGGTTCCGGCAAAAGATCCCACAATTTACATCGCCAACACCTCCTATTCGGATCCGGGCCACGCGATTGCGGGTGGTTCCAACCTGTTTGTGCTGGTTAACGCTCCCTACCTGAGTGAACGATATGACTGGTCTTCAGGGCGTGCCGCCTATGCGCGCCACATCAAACAGGTGCTAGAAAGCCGGGGACTCACCGGGCTGGGGGCATCGATACGGTATGAAAAAATTATTACGCCACAGGATTTTTATCAAAAATACCGGTCCAACAAGGGAAGCATCTACGGGACCTCCTCCAACAGCCGGATGGCGGCATTTATGCGCCCGGCCAACAAGGCACGTAATGTGGAAGGGCTTTATCTTACCGGCGGGAGCACACATCCGGGTGGCGGCATTCCACTGGTAATTCTGTCGGCAATGCATGCCTGTGAACTTATTAACAGGTATGAGGTTTAGTAACGAGTGATGATTGATGAGTAAGGAGTAAGGGATAGTAAGCAGTTTTAACGTAAAATTGCTTAATTAGAAAGATGTATTGCGTACTGCGTATTCCTTACTACTTTGGCAGTTTTGCAAGAAATTGGCTTATGACAATACGGAATACGCAATATTTGATGCAATTCGAGCAATCAGCTTAAAATAAGCTTCTAATATTACCCATTACTCGTGACCCATTGCGCCTAATCCTCTCCCATCGTGCCAAGGTTGATGACCTCCATATTTTGAATCTTTCCGGCATCAATTTCAAAACGCACGCAGGTTCGGTACACCTGGAACCCGTGTCGGCCTGCGGCACCGGGATTTACAAACAGCATATTTCCCTTTTCCTCGTCGCGACCGATTTTCAGGATATGCGAGTGGCCGCAAATAAACATGTCCGGGGGATCACTTTCCATCTCCTTGCGGATCGGTATGCAGTACCGCCCGAGTGTGCCCCCGATATGGGTCATCCAGACGTCGACGCCTTCAACCTCAAACCGTTGGTGTTGCGGGTACTCCCGCCGAATATCCTGTCCATCGATATTCCCATATACCCCGACAACTGGTGCAATTTTCTTTAGCTCACGGATAACGTTCATGTCGCCAAAATCCCCGGCGTGCCATATCTCGTCACAGTCTTTAAAATATTCGAATACCTGTGGATCCAGATAGTTGTGGGTATCGGATATTAAACCAACTTTTTTCATTATAAATTCTTTCCCATATTGCCCTTCATAATGGAACTTATAATAGGGATGTTTTGAGCAGTTGTAAATAACCTAAAGCAATTCAAATTTTTGTTTAATAAACAACCATATTTTCATACTTCAAAACGTGGTAGATGTACAGTTTTAGTATTATCATTGTATCGTGGAACGCCCTCAATCACCTGAAAACCTTTTTACCTTCTGTTGCTGAAACAAATTATCCCGACCTTGAAATCATTCTGGCAGATAATGCATCCACCGACGGTTCAAAAGAGTGGGTAAACGAAAATTTCCCGGAAATTTCCGTGGCAATATTTGATGAAAACTACGGCTATTGCGGGGGTAACAATCGCGGGGCTGCCCATGCCAGCGGGGATATTCTGGTGTTTTTGAATAATGATGTACGGGTCGAGCCCGACTGGATTTCCCATCTCAACGACTGCTTTGAGCAGCACCCGGAAGCGGCGGCGCTGCAACCCAAAATGCGCTCGTTCAGCAATCCCGGTGAGTTTGAGTATGCCGGGGCGGCCGGTGGATTCCTGGACCGGTATGGGTACCCGTTCTGCCGGGGACGTATTTTTGATACCGTGGAAAAGGATGACGGGCAGTACGACGTTTCCACAGAAATTTTCTGGGCCAGCGGTGCGGCACTGGCGATCCGCAAAAAACAGTTTGAAGAACTGGGAGGCTTTGACGAGGATTTTGAGTTTCACATGGAGGAGATTGATCTATGCTGGCAGCTCTGGAATCGAGGATACACAGTGCGATACTGCCCTGAAAGTACAGTATATCACCTGGGCGGCGGTTCCATGCCGATGGGATCTCCCCGCAAAATCTATTACAATTACCGAAACAACCTGACGATGCTCTGGAAAAACTGCAGCACCCGAACGCTGCCCTGGCGATTTTCCGTTCGCTACGCATTGGATATTCTTGCGGCGTTGCGATCACTACTAACGGGCGAATGGCGGGAGGTAATCGCCATTGTGCGGGCTCACCTGCATTTTTGGAAGCTGTTTCCCCAGGTCCTCCGGAAAAGAAAAAGACTGCAGGAAGCGAGGACAAACCATGAAGACCCGCCTCCCCTGCTGGAAGTGAACCTGGTATGGCAATATTTTCTCAAAAAAAAGCGCCGGTTTTTTGAGCTTTTGGGCGAATAATTTTCTACCTGTTAAACGGTAACGCCGCGATTCCGCCCACGCCCTGGCGTTGACCTTGAGCAGCGTCCAGACATTGTCAAAACAACACCACAAAACGTGGGGATTTCATAATATCTCGGAACGAATTTGAGTAAAAGCCGGCAGCATGGATCGTAAAGAACAAATCAAGCATTACCTGTTTCTGATAGTGCAAAAATGGTGGGGTTCACTGCTTCTTTTGCCCTTTATGTACGAAACTCTGCAGCAGGTATACCGGGCTCTCCGGTTTAATATTTTCTTTATGATCAGCCACGAGTTTCCTTTCCCGGTAAATTTTGTTCACTTTATGACCGATAATTTCCTGTTGATTGTCCATGAGGCGGGACATACTTTTTTTAGCATCGCGGGGAGCCGTTTTATAACGATACTGGGAGGATCGCTATTCCAAATACTGCTGCCACTCGGAATCGTTTTCTATACCTGGATAAACCGCCAAAAAATAGGGACACAGCTCTCGCTGGCACTTGTGGGCTTCAGCTGGCTCGATGTAGCAGGCTATGCCGCCGATGGCGGTCAGCAGCAACTGCCACTTATCGGGGGGCTCTCAAAAGAGTCTCACGACTGGCGAAACCTGCTAATGGATATGAACATGCTGGACTACGATCTCCAGTTTGGTATCGCTTTCGCTGTTGTCGGCTTTCTGTTCTATGTAGCGGCTCTTACCGTACCGCTTTACATGAAAGAATACAAAACAGCTGATATAGCCATAGATCTTTAACAGAGAGACCCCTTCCTCGATCAGGATGGCTGACCGGTTTTGCAACGATATCTTCCCGATACCTTTTGAGAAGTTCTGAACAAAGAAAATACCCTGTAGCTTTAAAAAGCGATAAAAATAGACTGAACTCCTTGTTGTGCAGTGGCTTATGGTGTTACAACATAAATATTTACGAGAAATACGGGCTACCTGTCGTCCTGGCCGGCAAAGTCGTACAGCATCTCTATCTCGCGAGGCCATCGCTCGGTATTCGGGGTTTCCAGAATAAGTGGAATCTCGTCAAAGCGTTCATCCTGCATGATTAATCGAAAGGCATCGACGCCAATTTCTCCGTCACCAAGACTTTCGTGGCGGTCGACACGGCTGCCCAACTCCTTCTTGGAATCATTCAAATGCATCGCCTTTAAGTATTGCAGCCCAACAGTTTCATCGAACTCATCAAAAGTTTTATTAAGTCCCTCCCGGGTCCTGATATCGTAACCGGCAGCAAACGCATGACAGGTGTCGATGCAGACCCCGACACGTTCTTTGTCTTCTACCTGGTCGATCATTTCGGCCAGCTGTTCAAATTTGAAGCCCATGTTGGTACCCTGCCCTGCCGTGTTTTCAAAGACGGCGGTTACGCCGTCGGTTTGATCAAGCACCCAGTTGACTGATTCTGCATTTTTTTGCAGGCATTCAGCGGGCGTAATTTTGTCGAGGTGACTACCCGGGTGAAAGTTTAACAATTTGATGCCGAGTTGCTCACACCGTTTCATCTCATCTAAAAAGGCATTTCTTGATTTCTGCAGTTGATCCTGTTCAGGATGGCCCAGGTTAATAAGGTAACTATCGTGGGGAATAATGTAATCCATGGAAAAACCAAGCGCTGCAACCTGTTCCTTGAATCCGGCAATATTTTCATCCGAAAGTGGCTTTGACTTCCAGCGCCGCTGATTTTTTGTAAACAGGGCGAACGCCTTGGCCCCGATATCTTCTGCCCGGCCCGGCGCATTTTCCACTCCACCGGCTGCACTAACATGAGCTCCTACAAATTTCATAAACGAAATATCCTTAAAAATTAATATTGTGTTGATCGGGATGGAATAAATTGAATTCCTTTTTTAAAACCAAAGTTTAGATGGAATTGATCATTGTCGGATATGCCTTTGCGATTGCTCGTCACCCGAACAATTGGTAATATTTTTTTGTCCCCTGTTGTACTTCATCCCATTTCTTATAAATTACTGCCAATCAACGGGGTACCCAGCTTTTAAAAAATGGACACAAGTCGCTCGTGAGGTTTCTGTTTTTGTACACTTTTTTAACGTGACCTTAACCATAACGGGGTGAAAGATGATAAAAAAAGAATATGTTGCCTTTTTCAGCGAGCTCGAAAAAAACAACAACCGGGAATGGTTTCACCAGCACAAACAGGAGTATGAACAGCATGTAAAAAAGCCATTTGCAGAGTTGGTTGAATGTCTGGTCCCCGAGGTCGAAAAATTTGAACCCGGCATCCCCACAGATCCGGCCAAGCTGATATTTCGAATAAACCGCGACCTGCGATTTACCAAAGACAAAACGCCCTACAATACACTGATGAAAGCGGGGTTTGCACTCGGTGGGAAGAAATCCATACTCCCGGGATATTATTTAGGTATTGATAAAGCGATGATTCACGTCGGCGGCGGGTTGTTCAACCTGGATCGTCCCACCATAGCGCGGGTGCGAAGGCTCATTGCCAACGAAAGCGAAAAATTTGCCGACATTGTTACCGGTGCGTCGTTCCTGGAGACCTATAAGGAACTGAAAGGCGAGCAGGCCCAGCGGGTGAACGGCTCCCTGAAAGAAGCGCTGCAAAAAACTCCATATGTTGCCAACAAGCAGTTCTACGGGATGACTGATATCCCGCTTGAGGATTACCTGGATTCTGAAGAGCTGCCCGCAACCATCTTGTCATATTTCACAAAAATTCGACCCCTGAATGAATTCCTGAAAAAAGCATTTGTAGGAAATGGATTTTAATTTGGTAGGTGCTACACCCATATCAGATGCACCCTGTTTGAAAGACATAGCTGAAAACCATGCTGGTAAAACGGCCCTTTTAGCCTTGCAGGCTATGGTACACCGTGACTTGGCATCTGTCTGAGCACCCCCTATTTACAGCACATTGCCCATCTCGTCATACTCCATAAAGGGATTATGGGCGATTTCCCAGAGATTACCCTCGGGGTCAGCGATATAACCACTGTACCCACCCCAGTCAGTTTTTTCGGGCGCTTTCACAATATTGACACCCTGTTCGCTGAATTGTTGAAAAAGCAAGTCCACTTCCTGTTCTGATCGCAGGTTGTGGGCAAGTGCAAAGCTTCTGAACCCCTTTCCTTTTGGATCAACAGTAGCGTCCCTGGCCAGATCTTTACGTCCAAAGAGTCCCAGCAGCACCCCGTTCAGGTGAAAGAACGTTATGTTATCTGTGCTCTGCTTCGTGGGAGACCATCCGAATATATCCTCATAAAAAGAACGCATTTCATCCATATTTTCAACCCCAATAGTAATTAATGTAAGTCGCTGTTCCATAGTATTTTATGTTATTTATTTAAATCATCATTTACCTTGTTTTACCCGCTTGCTTTACTCAAAATATTTGAAACCCATTTCTACTCTGATCGATCAAAAAGAACATATTCACCCGGATAGTTGATTGTAAACCGAAAGTATTTCAGCAGTGACCCGCCCAGCGCCCCGGCCACTTTTTTATCTGTATACTTTGAAAGCTTTTCAAGTAAAATGTTATCCGGACGTGTTGTAAACCATACCGGTCCGACCGTATGATCCGCAATGGTAACTTCGGGAACCCTGATCATGTTTGAGGAACGGTCTTCCTCAATATCTTCATAAATTATCCATTCCGGGTGAGAAAAGTGCCACTCTTCAAACTGGGATCTCGTGATATAACTTGTTCCCCTCACCCGGGGCATCCCGTCATCGAGCGCCTCGTGCACCGTCTCCTTGAGTGCCAGCGCTGCCCCGGTACCTAGCAGCATGTCAAACGTTTCACCCACAATTTCTACCTGAATTCGCGGAAAATGCATCTTGTGGCGTCCCTCGGAATCATGTTTAAAATATACCGGTGTTTTGGGTCCCGTACTACGGTTGGAATCCTGAAAAACCACCTTTTGATTCTGGTAGTCGAACGTCCATATACGAGTTGCAAGCCAATCTTGTCCCAGGATTCCCTCCCCTGTATAATTCTTTGGCATGTCGGAGGAAGCCACGGGCAGGCGCCCGTTCAACCGGCTATACCTTTCTTGTAGCAAACGGGCCTCTGAGGATGAAACATGTGCGGGCAGAGAAGGAATCCATGACCCTTTTTTAAATTCCGGTAGTGAACTTACTCTCGTTTTACTGTTGGATATATTGATTTTTTCGTTGGGAAGTTCCAGCCTGTTGACTGTCGCCGGAGACAGCATGGATAATCCACCGCTAGCCATATAGAATTTCAACGTATCCCCGCCTTTGGTCACAGGCTGAAGAACGATGCGGTCTCCGACAAACCGGGAAGGAAGCTCCCCGCCTGCTTGCTGAGCATATAATGTGGAAAGCACACCACAACAGAGCAGGATTATCGACAAAACATACAGGTTGATCTTTGTTGTTAATAACCCCATTGTATATATATAATTTAATTGAATTTGTTTTTAAAAACCTTTGCTGCTTAAGGGTTTAATATGTACTGAACCAGCCGATGGGCGATAACAGATACCATCCGACGAGCAAGTTAAAGCCCTCTTGAAAAAGATCCTCTGCATTCATCCGGCAAAGATATGCCGGGGATACCTGATAAAGACAGCCGTCTGTAACTACCCTGAAAAGGTGAAAAGAGGGCTTTGAAGAACCTGGCGTTTTGACCATGATCAATCCCTGAGCGGATTCGAATCCCCGAAAATGACGATTTTGGCCAATACAGCTGTTTTGCAAAGACCTCGAAAAAAGGAGTGGGCAATTTCAGGGTTGCAGCGGCCGAACCTGAATATCCGGGTAGTGAAAGTTTTTGCGGCACTGAAGAATATGGACTACCGATTGTGCCAGATCTTCCGGCAGCAGCTTGTTTTTCTCGGAAGTGGAAAATCCGGTCTCCACCGAGCCGGGTGACAGGCAGGTCACCTTGATCCCAAAATCGCGTAACTCCTGGTGTAATGAGCGGGAAATACCCACCACGGCGTGCTTGGTCGCTGAATAGCAGGTCATTCCGGCAATTCCGTTGGTACCGGCCCCGGACGAGATATTGATGATATGACCCTCTTGCCGCTTCTTCATTTCAGGAATCAACAAGCGGCTTGTATAAAAGATACCGTGGACATTCAGATCAAAAAGATATTTCCAGCGTTCTACCGGCATCTCCTCTACCTTGCCCTTGTAGCCCACTCCCGCATTGTTGATGAGAACTGGTATATGCTCTCCCATCGATTCTGCTGTTTTGCCATACGCCTGCTGAACTTCTTCCTGCCGGGTGAGATCCACCTTTACATGCGTGAACCGCTCATGAGAAAGCTCTTCTGGCGCCGTCCGGCTCCACCCCGCCACGGAAGCGCCCCCCGCCAGCAGCGCTTCTGTTATTGAACGTCCGATTCCCCTGCTGGCTCCGGTTACGATGGCGTTCTTGCCGTCAATGTTCATGATAGTCAAATCCCCGTTTATATTAATCATTTGTTCGGATCCCGTAATATGCCAAAACTTTCATCGCCAGCCAAGAGATCCCGGGAACGCTTGCCCGACACTTCTCATTTGGATGATCAAACAAGGAAAACAGTTCATCCCGAAACCATCTTTTGTCATGAATATTGAAATCTGGAGCGACATTTGCTGTCCATTTTGTTATATCGGCAAGCGGCACCTGGAACAAGCACTGGAGGAGTTTGAGCACGCCGACGAATTTGAAGTAAAATGGCACAGTTTTGAGCTGGATCCCGCAGCCGACATTGATCCCGACCAGGATATATACGAACGGCTGGCCCATAAATACGGGCAGTCCGTGGAATGGGCTAAAAAAGCGAACAGGGATCTTAAGCAGAAAGCCTCTGAGGCCGGTATCGACTTTAACCCTGACCGCATCATTCCCACCAACTCCTTTGATGCGCATCGACTGATCAAGCTGGCAGCCACAAGCGGGCGGGCCGATGAAGCCAAGGAAAACTTGTTTTCCGCCTATTTCAGTGAAGGGCGTCATATCGGCCGGCACGATACGCTCATCCGGATAGGCACCGAAATCGGGCTCGACCGATCGATAGTTAAAGAGATGCTTGAGGGCGATGATTTTTCAGATGAAGTGCGGGCGGATGAACAGGAGGCCCGGGAATTAGGTATCCAGGGCGTGCCTTTCTTTGTTTTTAACAGGAAATACGCGGTTTCAGGGGCTCAGCCGGTCCACACGTTCACTGAAGCTCTTGAAAAGTGTTATGAGGATCAGCAGTCGGAAACCGTCAATAAGTAGTAATATACCGCGCTGGGTGGAGACCCGTCTTTCAAAAAAGGGTGCTCTTTCCTGAAAAACGCCAGAAATAAGTTGCTGGTTATTGGGAATTGGTGAATTGTTTTACTGGAGGTGGCTGCACCGCCGACCTTCTTGGGGCTGAAAACCGTATTACTTCCACGCACCCAGGATCAATCCCATGATGGTAAAAGCCACTGTCCAATACCCTCCGTTAACAAGGATGTACTTCCAAGATTTTTGCTCATATAGGCTGTTAACAGCCAGTGCAAAAAAGACCCACCCAAAGCCGGTTAAAAAACCATAGAATGCTCCTGAACCCGCGTTGATCATTTCTGCACCTTCCGGCGATCCGTAGAAAAACATCGCCAGGTTCAACGCCATGATGAGTTCAAAAACAAAGGCAAAGCCAAATATTTTGCCCATGTTACCCTGCTCTATCTTCTCTTCTGTGAGTCCAGTTGCCTCCATCCACGTCCTGCCAAACAGCGGACCGTACCAAAGCCAACCCACCAAAAAGGTCGATAGTGTGGCTGCCAATACCGCCCAGAAGTTTATATTTGAGAAATCCATTGCCCAATCCCGGTTTGTTAGCGTTTTCCTGTTTTACCCTGCGTTTTTCATAGCTGATAATAGTAATACTATCAACTTTCGGGAATAAAGCAAGTGAAAGAGTGGGAGCTGCGACCTTCTTGTTACTGACTTGATACGGCCGACCCGCAAGGAGACCGCCTATTCAGAGTTTTTTTGTCGACGCCGAAACACGCGCATAAAAAAGGCCTCCTGGATGGAGGCCCGAATGTGACAGAAGTATTCAGCAGGTACGGTTATTTGGTTCGCTCTCCATTTTCCAGGCGCCAGATATCCAGCGGGTTGTCATCCTTGAGTTCATCCGGCAGCTGACTGTCGGGGAAATTTTGGAAGCAGACCGGTCGTGCGAATCGTTCAATGGCGGTAGTTCCAACGGAGGTGCTGCGGCTGTCCGTGGTAGCGGGAAAGGGTCCGCCGTGAATCATCGCGTGATTGACTTCTACACCGGTGGGGAACCCGTTGAAGATCAGGCGTCCCACTTTGCGTTGCAGCACGTCTACGAGGTCGGAATACTGCTCCAGGTCTTCTTCCGTACCGTAGAGCGTAGCGGTCAGGTGTCCCTGCAGGTTTTGTGCGATTTCCACCAGGTCCTCCGGACCATCGGCCGTAATCGTCAGTGTGGAGGGACCAAAAACTTCTTCTTCAAGCGCCCGATTGGCCAGAAAATGTTTTGAATTCACATTGAGCAGGTGGGGAACTCCCGTCGTGGTTGAGGTTCCATTTTCCTCCCCGTTGGCTACCAGCTGAACTCCCTCTTGCTGCAGCAGTTTTTCAAGGCCTTTTTTGTAAGCCGACTGGATGCCCGCTGTAAGCATGGTGCCGCCCTCCGCCTTTTTGAAATGGTCCGTAACCGTCTGTTGGAACTGCTGTGCCTCCTCAGAGTTTTCATAGGCTACTAGACCGGGATTTGTGCAAAACTGCCCGACTCCCAGGTTCACGGAGTTGACCAGTCCCTCGGCTATCTCACTTCCTTTCTCCTTGAGTGCTCCCGGTAAGAAGAACATGGGATTGGTGCTGCCCATCTCGGCATATACAGGAATTGGTTCAGGCCGGCTGGTTGCGGCATCATATAACGCCTTTCCACCTTTGAACGAGCCGGTAAAGCCGATCGCCTTGATCAGCGGATGTTCTACGAGCGCTGTTCCAACATCGTACGAAATACCCTGCACCATCGAAAATGTTCCGTCCGGCATCCCTGTTTTCTCGACTGCCCGCAGGATCGACGTCGCAACCAGCTCGCAGGTTCCAGGGTGAGCCGGATGCGCCTTGACCACAATTGAGCAGCCCGCAGCCAGGGCCGAGGCGGTATCTCCGCCGGCTACCGAAAAAGCCAGGGGAAAATTACTGGCACCAAAAATACCAACGGGTCCCAGCGCCATCTTCATACTTTTGATATCGGGAGCGTCCTCCGATCTGTCAATACGGGCATCCACCCATGAGCCTTCGCGGACCACCTCTGCAAAAAGTCGCAGCTGATTCACCGTTCGGCTGCGTTCGCCCGTAAGTCGTCCTTCGCCGAGGCCGGTTTCTTTGCTGCAGCGGTCGATCAGTTCATCGCCAAGGGCCATGATCTCATCGGCGATAGCCTCGAGAAACTTCGCGCGTTCGGCTCCACTTTTTCGGCGGTAAACCCGGAACGCTTCTTCGGCCTTTTCTACCGCCCGATCCACTTCATCGGCAGTAGCCTCGACATACTGGGGGGCAATATCTTCACCATTTGCCGGGTTAACCCCCTGAAATGTGTTGCTTCCGTTTGCTGATCGCGTGTTTCCAATAAAATTTTGTCCTGTTAAGTCCATCGTTTATTTAACTTTGTTAATTAACGTCCCAATTTGTGCTATTGAAATTCTGATTTCGTCACCATGGTGCAATGTAAAGTCGTTGGAGGGAACAATGCCGGTTCCGGTCATCAAAAGACTTCCGTTCGGAAACGAACATTCCCTGTACAAGTATGAAACAAGTTCTGTAAACTTTCGTTTGATCTGGTTGATTTTGATATCATCCTGAAAGACGATACGGCCCTCACGTTCTATCTCCAGCTCAATTTTGGTCTCCGGCGGAAGCGGCTTGTCGGTCACATAAATACACGGACCCACCGCCGCCGACCCGTCATAGCACTTGGCCTGCGGCAGGTACAGCGGATTTTCGCCTTCAATACTGCGTGAACTCATGTCGTTGCCGATGGTATATCCGACAATGTTCCCCCCGGATGTGATCACAAGCGTGAGTTCAGGCTCCGGCACATCCCACGTGGAATCTTCGCGGATGCGTACGAACTCCCCCGATCCCACGGTTCGGTTTTTCGTTGCCTTAAAAAAGAGCTCCGGGCGATCGGCGTCATATACGCGGGCATAGAAGTCACTGCCTCCCGTCTCTTTAGACTCCTCTTCCCGGCCCAGCTTGCTGTTGTAGTAGGTCACCCCGCTCGCCCATATCTCCTGCCCCTGAACCGGAGCTTCAAGCTGCTCGGAAATAAGCTGCGGCCCGTTATTAATAGGTTCACCGGATGTGGTAACCGCATCCACTTTTTCATAGAGGTCATCATCATTGATAAATGAATCCCACCCTTCATCGCGCAACAGGTAAAAGGATTCACGGCGCTCAATTACAATACCTTGTTTCGTCTTATATACTTTCATAATATCTATTCCTTAGGCCGGTCAATTGGTGAACAATACCGCAAATGCCAGCGTAGATTTTCTGTACATGGGATGATTCAACCTGTAGACCGATTCCCATGTAAAAATACAGAAGATCCCACTCCTATCGCAACGTATTACACTACTAAATGACCGGTCATTAGTGCCGGTTTTTCCTGGGAAACATTAATTAGACCATTTCAAATTTAAATGCAAGGCGTTTTTTCAGATGAGGATAATGATGCCAGGTAGACAACCCGTAAGAGATTACAGTTATTCCCATATTTGCTCACTACGATTTTCTGAAAGAAATTGCTGCATATCGGATTTAGTTAACGTACTGTATTCATAATGGTGAATAGTCCGGGTATTTAAATTGTAATGAATATTTACGAATGCTTACCTTTCCTCATGATTAACTAAAAACCAACAGTGCCGAATTTTGCCAGGCGAATATCCCGATTTTTATACGACCAAACCGATTGATGCCACAGGAGTAGCAGAGCGTGTTTCGCGATTAAATAAACGCAGTATCAAACAAGACGCGAAGAGGTATGCGTTGAAGCTGGCCCTTAGCATGATCGACCTGACCACGCTGGAAGGTCGCGACACGCCGGGCAAAGTGAAGCAGCTCTGCAAAAAGGCGAAAATGCCCCATGCCGACCGACCTGACCTGCCCACCGTTGCGGCCATTTGCGTCTACCCAAACATGGTATCGGCCGCAAAAGCGGAACTGCGTGACACCAACATCAAGGTGGCCAGCGTAGCAACCGCTTTTCCCAGTGGAATGACAACCCGTAATGCCAAAATTCAGGAAGCGGAATTTGCCGTAGCCCAGGGGGCGGATGAGATTGACATGGTGATCTCCCGGGGAAAATTCCTGGAAGGTGAATATGCGTATGTTTTTGATGAAATTGCCGCCGTTAAACAGGCTTGCGGTGATGCCCATTTAAAAGTCATCCTGGAGACCGGGGAGCTGCAGACACTTGAAAATGTACGCAAGGCAAGTGACCTGGCCATGCACGCGGGAGCTGACTTCATAAAAACATCAACCGGAAAAATAAAACCCGCTGCAACACAAGAGGTTACCCTGGTGATGACCGAAGCCATAAGGGACTACTTTTATGAAGCCGATCGTATGGTGGGAATGAAGCCGGCCGGGGGTATCCGGAAAGCCAAACAGGCCCTGCAATACCTGGTTCTGGTCAAGGAAACACTCGGAGATGCCTGGCTCACGCCGGAATATTTCCGATTTGGGGCCAGCTCATTAACAAATGATCTGCTCATGCAGATTGAGAAATATGAGTCCGGTGTCTACCAAAGCAGTGATTATTTTTCCAATGACTGATCCGTTTGAACGTTCCCTAAACTGATCCTCTTTGAGAAAAGAGTTGTGAGTTCGGGCCAGATAAATAATAACAGGGGCCTTTGCAGAACCTGCTATTTTGTTGGGAGGTAGTTGTACTACCGACCTCGGCGACCTTTAAACGGGAGTACAACTGTACAACTCCCTTAAAACGAGGAATTGAGGGTTTTGCAAAGCTCTCTAACAGGCACTGCGGTTTGTCCGGGAGAAAAATTGAACAAGCTTGGAACGTTAAAATATTATAGATAAGAACCATGAATTGGGAAAAGTCCGGAAACCGGGCTAGTCAAGCGTCTTGAGAATCTTTTTTAATCATTGATATTTTATGACTGAAGAAAAAAAATCCACTGAATCGCAGGACCCGAACGAGCAGCCGTTCAAACCCAGTTCTCCGAGTTCAAAACTTCACTTTGGTTCGCAGTGGGCTTATGCGGATGCTCCGGAAAGTACCAGCCATGTGGAAATTAACGACCAGTATGACCTGTTTATCGGCGGACGATTTATTGAACCTGAAAAAGGGCGATATTTTAACACGATCAATCCGGCTACCGAAAAGCCGCTTGCAGAGATAGCCGAGGCCACCCAACAGGATGTCGACAAAGCGGTAAAGAGCGCCCGAAAAGCCTTCAAAAAAAGCTGGTCTACGCTCCCCGGGAAAGAACGGGGCAAATATGTTTTTCGGCTGGCGCGGTTGATTCAGGAACGGGCCAAAGAGTTTGCCGTCATTGAATCGATGGATGGAGGCAAGCCGATTCGGGAATCGCGGGACGTAGATATCCCGCTGGCTGCCGCCCATTTTTTCTATTATGCCGGCTGGGCCGACAAGCTGGAGTACGCTTTCCCTGCCAAACAACCCCGACCACTGGGCGTGGCCGGTCAGATCATCCCGTGGAATTTTCCGCTGCTGATGCTGGCCTGGAAAGTAGCTCCCGCCCTTGCCACCGGCAATACGGTGGTCTTAAAACCTGCTGAAACGACTCCGCTGACGGCTCTCAAGTTTGCCGAACTGTGCCAGGAAGCCAATATTCCGGAAGGTGTTGTCAACATTGTAACGGGGGCCGGTACCACCGGTGCTGAAATAGTTGATCATTCCGATGTAGACAAAATCGCCTTTACCGGCTCAACGGAGGTCGGTAAAATTATCATGAAATCGCTGGCCGGAACCGAAAAGAAATATACGCTTGAGCTGGGCGGCAAGGGACCAAACATCATTTTTGAGGATGCGGCCGTTGACCAGGCTGTTGAGGGGATTATTAACGCGATCTTCTTTAACCAGGGACATGTTTGCTGTGCCGGCTCCCGGTTGCTGGTGCAAGAGAGTATTGCCGACACTATTTACCGGAAATTGCGCGATCGTATTGAAACGCTTATCGTGGGCGACCCCCTGGACAAAAACACCGACATCGGTGCGATAAACTCGAAACAGCAATACGATAAAATCAGGGAATATATTGAGATCGGCATTGAGGAAGGGGCAGAAATATACCAGGGCTCCAGTCCACTTCCGGATGCAGGCTATTTCTGCAAACCGACCCTGATTACCAACGTCGGGCAGTCGAACCGCGTGGTAAAAGAAGAAATTTTTGGTCCGGTGCTGACAATCCAGACATTTCGAACTCCCGACGAAGCAATTGAGAAGGCCAATAACACTCCCTACGGTTTGGCCGGGGGCGTCTGGACGGACAAGGGATCAAAAATATTCGAAACCGGAAAGAAGCTCAGAAATGGCGTGGTTTGGTCCAACACCTACAACCAGTTTGACCCGACCGCTCCATTTGGCGGATACAAGGAAAGCGGAGTCGGGCGCGAAGGCGGGCTCCACGGGTTGTATCCCTACGTTCAGCTAACATAATGGCTATATCCATTACCGTTGCTTTAGAATAGCATATTATAGGGTTCTAACCAATAATTGTTGATATGTCAGAAAGAATTGAAGTAAACAAAACATATAAAACCTACGTGGGTGGCAGCTTTCGCCGGACCGAATCAGGGCGGGTTTACAAGGTGTATGACAAGGATCGCAACTTCCTTGCCAACGCCTGCCGGTGCTCTCGCAAAGATGTGCGCGATGCTGTAGTTGCCGCCCGCAGTGCTTTCGACGTGTGGCAAAATCGCCCGGCCTACAACCGGGGACAGATTCTCTACCGCATTGCGGAGATGCTGGAAGGACGTAAAGCCCAGTTTGTTAAAGAGCTGAAACGCCTCGGTTCGTCCGAAAAGGAAGCCCGGCGTGAAGTCCATGGCACCATCGATCGCCTGATATACTATGCCGGCTGGACAGATAAATACCAGCAGGTATACAGCACGGTGAATCCCGTTGCCGGCAATCATTTTAATTTCAGCGTGCCCGAACCGGTGGGTATCGTTTCGGTTCTGCCCCCCGAAACCCCTGCCCTGCTGGGATTGATTTCCGTTATAGCTCCCGTCATGGCAGGCGGCAATACCTGCGTTGTCCTGGCTGGGGAGACGGCCCCGAACGTGACGATCAGTTTTGCTGAAGTGCTGCATTCCTCCGATGTTCCCGGGGGAGTTGTCAATATTTTGACCGGTTACCGGGATGAACTTCTATCACCGCTCTCCTCTCACATGGATGTGAATGCCCTTGTAAATGCCGATCGCGATATGTACCAGGAAATGCGGAAACAATTAGAAGAAAATGCCGCTTTAAACGTTAAACGAGTAACGCGGGAATATTACGAAAACTGGGACCATTCAGAGGTGGAAAGTCCCGACTTAATTATGAAATTACAGGAAATTAAAACGACCTGGCATCCAACAGGAAATTAATTTATGCAAACTGTCATTCCGAACTCATATCGATATCGATCTTTTGTCCTTGTCCTGGCCCTGCTGGCCGGACTCTCGGCCTGTAAAACCACACAAACCACCCGGGAGGGAGCGGTCGGTGAAACGGCAGAGGACTCTGCCTACACTGCAGCAACCGAAAGCGACTTTAATTTTGCGGCTTATCGCAACAGTTTGAGCGATCTATATGCGACCCAAAATCATGAGATGCCCGACTTTTTTATGGAGTCTTCTCCGGACGCCGAATCTGGGAATCGCGATCCTTTTGACGGATTCCGCATCCAGGTTGTTACAACCCGGAATGTATCACATGCCGACTCGGTAGCCCGGTCGTTTCGCATGTGGTCCGATACCACAATCGTCGGCTTTAAACCTGAAACATACGTCTTTTTCAAGCAGCCCTATTACAAGGTTCACGTCGGTGATTTTAATGAACGCCACCGTGCGATTGAGTTCTCACGCCTGGTAAAGCGAAAGTATCCGGATGCGTGGGTGGTGCACGATCGCATCAATCCCTATATGGTGCCTGCCGATACCACGGAAATCCGTTTTAAACCTGCATCCGATTCCAGTAAAGAGCCAAATCAATAATTTCGAATCTGCCTTAAAGCCCGGGTGCCCCGATGGGGACTGAACCTATGGACTCTTTTTATTCGGACCTGCCACTGCTGGACTCCTTTTTCCAGCTCTCCGATCCGGCCCGTTTTCATCCCCTTCCGGGCAACTGGTATGTTGCCGTTACGGATATTGTGAATTCCACGGGGGCTGTTGAAAAGGGTCGCTACAAGAGGGTCAATATTCTGGGAGCCTCTCCTATCGTGGGTATGCTCAACCTGGAGAACAAGGATGACATTCCCTATACCTTTGGCGGAGACGGATGCTCATTCTGTATCCCGCCCTCGTTGTTGAATAAAGCGCGGGAGGTCCTGGCCGCCAGCAAGGCAATTGGCGAGCATCAATACGGTCTTGACCTGAGGGCTGCTGTCATCCCGATTCGGCGGATCCGTGAAGCCGGGTTTGATGTACAAATTGCCCGTTACCGGGTTTCGAAAGCCTACAACCAGGCCATCTTCTCGGGTGGTGGATTAGCGTATGCAGAGAACCTGTTAAAAAATGCGGGAGAGGATGAGCACATAATCGCTTCTGCGGGCAGCCGGATTGAGGCCGATTTTACCGGGCTGGAGTGTCGCTGGCAGGAGGTGGAACAACAGGGGAAAAAAGTGATTACCATGCTGGTAAAAGCCAACCCTTCTGCAGGGAATACTGGTATAATTTACGAGCAGGTACTGCGCAAAATGCGTGAGATCTTCGGTTTTGACGACTACACGAATCCGATCGATCCCGCACGGCTGAACATGAATATGTCACTACAATCGCTGATGGAAGAGATAAGATTCCGTACGTTTGGTATGAGCCGGATGCAGCGTATCATGTACATGCTGAAAGTTAAAGTCCAGGTCATGCTTGGAAAGCTGTTCATGACCCTGGGATATGAATCTGCTGATACAAACTGGTCGCTCTATAAACCGGACCTTGCCCTCAATTCCGACCACCGGAAGTTTGACGATATGCTGCGGGTAGTGATCAGTGGCACAGAAGAGCAGTTTCAACAGTTGCAGCAGTTCCTGGAGCAAAAGTTTGAAGCCGGTCGACTGGCGTACGGGTTTCATCTCTCAGAAACGGCCATGATTACCTGCATGGTGTTTAAATACCACCGGCAACATATCCATTTTGTAGATGGAAGCGGGGGTGGCTATGCCACTGCGGCCGGGAAGCTCAAAAAGCGGATGGAACGGCTGCTAACCAGAGCTGAGTAAGAAAAGGTTAAAGGTTAAAGGGTGAAGGGTGAAGGGTGAAGGTTAGACGTTGAACCTGAAGAGCATTACATCGCCATCCTGTACCACATAGTCTTTCCCCTCCTGGCGCATTTTGCCTGCATCTTTGATCGCTTTTTCTGAGCCCAGCTCGGCGTAGGTTTCATAGCTGACCGTCTCGGCCCGGATGAAACCGTGTTCGAAATCGGAATGAATAACGCCGGCGGCCTCCGGGGCTTTGGCGCCCTTGCGCACCGTCCACGCCCGTACTTCTTTTGGACCCGCCGTAAAAAAGGTGATGAGTCCCAGCTCTTTGTACGCGGCCTGTATCAGCCGGTCAAGTCCTGCACTTTCAACTCCCAGTTCCTCGAGAAACATTGCACGCTCCTCCTCGTCCAGCTCGGCGATCTCCTCCTCTATCTTGGCACAAAAGGTAACCACTTCATCATCATTTTCAGCGGCAATTTCACGTACCTGTTCGACCAGCTTGTTACCGCCATCGAGGTCCTCTTCACTGACATTACAAGCGTACAGCACCGGTTTGTCTGAGAGCAGGAACAGTTCCCGGTAGGCTTTTTTTTCCTCCGGGTCATCAGTGAACGTGCGGGCGGAATTCCCCTGTTCCAGGTGCTCGCGAAGGCGTTTAACGGTTTCGTATTGTGAAATAATCTTTTTGTCCCCGCTTTTGGCTTCCTTCTTCAGGTTTTCCTCCCGCTTTTCTACGGAGACCAGGTCCTTGAATACAAGCTCATCCTCAATAATCCGGATATCGCGGGCGGGATTGATGCTCCCCTCCACGTGAATGACATTGGGATCGTCAAAGCAGCGTACTACATGCACAATCAGGTCCACCTCCCGGATGTGCGACAAAAAAGCGTTGCCTTTTCCTTTTCCCTCTGAAGCTCCTTTTACGAGACCGGCGATATCCACAAACTCCACGCTGGTGGGGACTTTGGATTTCGGCTGAACAATCTCGGCCAGGTTATCCAGGCGCTTGTCGGGTACCGGCACGACCCCGACATTGGGATCAATGGTGCAAAACGGAAAATTTTCTGATTCAGCCCCTGCATCGCTTAGGGCATTAAACAAACTGGACTTTCCTACATTGGGAAGTCCTACTATTCCACATCTGAGGCTCATTATTCGATATTTTACCTTGGTTCACTATCACGGAGTTGAAGGTGACAGCCTGATTTTGAATTACTTATTTGTCTAGACAAACCTGCTGGATAAACTCCTCTTCCGGCAGCAGGGCGGCCGTAAGCTTGCCGTAGCCCAGGGATTCATACACACATCCGGTATCGATACCCAGCATCTTTTCTTTTTGAAAGGGATGAGGTCGCGGCGTATGGCCAAACACCACTTTCTTTTCCCACACCGTCTCAAAAGCGTTCAGGTGCGAGCGTTCCCACAAAAATTCTACATGTTCCTGCTCGTTTCGAACCGATTCTTCAATTTTTTTATGGGGAGCAAGCCCCGCATGTACGAAAAAATAATCGGGAGTGTCGTAGAATATCCGCGTGTTCCGGTAGAATTCCAGATGACTCTCCGGCAAATCAAGGTGTCGGGAATTGGTTCCGTAGGAATTCAGGGTGGTTCGCCCCCCGTTGTTGATCCACATGTTGAGCCCGTCCCGCCAGAGCGTGTCGAGCAGCATCTGTTCGTGATTGCCACGCAGAAAAATGCAATCGTGATGGTTGCGAAACTCCAGCAGCAGATCCACGACCCCTTTGGAGTCTGGTCCCCGGTCTATGTAATCCCCGATAAAAACGATTTGGCGATCGGCATACGGCTCCAGCTTTTTCAGGAGCGACTGTAAGGATTGCAGGCATCCATGGATATCGCCAATTGCGATAAATTTCTTTTTGGCCACTGTGCAGGATCTCTAATTAAATGATGATTCGATGAGTCCACGCCCTTTTTTCTGTATTCGATCCTCATTCCGGAGCCGCTCCAACGCCGCATCCAGAATGCCATTAACGAAATTTCCTGACTTTTTAGTCGAAAAGCGCTTGGCGATCTCTATCGCCTCATTAATAGTTACCTTGGTGGGAATCTCTTCAAAAAACAAAAACTCGCATAAAGCCAGTCGCAGAATCAACTTGTCTACTGTTGCCAGGCGGTGGATATTCCAGTTTTTGATATGATCTTGAATAATGCTGTCTAGTTCTTCTTTATTTTTTGCGGTCTTCAGGAACAGTTGTTCGGCGAACTTCAGGCCGGACTTGTCTTTGGTCAATTTGGGTTTTATGAGGGAAGACAAGACCTGTTCCCACCTGTTGCCGCTTACTTCTTCGGCAAACAGGGCCTGTAATACTACTTCTCTGATTTCTCTGCGCTGTACCATGCTGATATTTTAATAACGAATGTGACTTGCAATGGAGCGCAAAAAGATACAAAACCTCCTTATCAGCCGAAAGCACAACTCGATCTTAAATTCGTGATGAATATTTGTATTCTCAAAAGTGGCCTTTCTCCTGCCAACCAGCATTACTAAATATTTACTTCAGGGAAAACACCTGATACAACAGTCCATAAAAATTTTCGTTGATAAGGATGCAGTGATTTTCCTATATTAAGCTCGCCTTGGGTGATTAGCTCAGTTGGTTTAGAGCACTAGCTCGACAAGCTAGGGGTCGTAGGTTCGAATCCTACATCACCCACATTCCCACCTCCTAAACTACCACATCACAATTTAGTGATTTTATCAAATCCCGGGACATGCTAAATGGTCTGTGGAGATCTATCCGTACAGTACTTAAAAAACGCTGTCACTACATGGATAGCATTGTGAAAATTTTGCAGTCACTCCCCTGTACAGGAATGTTCTTTTTTGTGTAAACAAAACCGAATCCCAAAAAATCACCACCTGGATATTTTCCTATTGGTTATCAGGGATTAGCTGATTGTTGCTAACCACTTGACAACTGATAGCCGATACTGACATATAGAGGGATTTTTAAAGCCAGACATTTTTATATAAGACCAACACCCGAGTGCATTCAAAACAGCAGTTTACGCCTTCTAAATTAAGATTTTAACCACAAAAACCCGGGCGAAGTCGGGTTTTGCCAATCTGTTACATTAGATTTGTCTAATAATATATAACAGTTTGAAATAGTGAAATACTCTTTATAAAGGCCATAAACGGCTATTTTCTAATTTAATTTATAGGTAAAGCTTTTAAATACAGGTAATTATAGAGAAATTTAACTTGTAATGAAGTTTTTTATTACAAAAATTATGAATGAATTAAAAATGGATGGTTTGAAACAAGATTGCGGCATTAACTTGAAGTCTCAGAGGGACCCATGGCACTTACTGAAAAATTTTTGGTAAATACGGATAACTTGGAAGCGATTCTTGACAGTATCAGGACGGAACAAGAACTGCCTGATCGAATTGAGAACAGTTTTCTTGAAGGACTTGGATACGAAAATCCTCCCGATTTTTTGATCCTGACGCTCTTAAAAGAATTGCGAATGTTGAGGAGCGACAACACCCCCACTCCCCTGCTTGAACAGTTCAGGGACCCCGAAACATCTGCGGAGGCGCTGGCTATCGGGCTACTTCAGGCATATGGAGAGCTTTTCAAAAAAGATACCGCAATCCACCGTTTATCGATCGAGGAGATTACGGATCAACTCAGGGATTGTTTTGAGTCACCAAAGTCCGAGATTATTCTGAAATATATGGCGCGGACGTTTACTTCCCTGGTCAATTACATCGGGTCCGACAAGCTTGAAGCACTTCTGGAACAGAGGGAGAATGAGGAATCGAATGTGGAAAATGTGATCAAGGAGATCGCCCAGAAACACCAGGGTAGCGGACTCAACATTGTCACAACCAATGTGATTTCAGCCCTGGGTACTGAAACGTCCCTCGAAAATATGCCACCGGAAACGTCCGCAGATCCTGAAATTGATAATTCATCAGTTTCCGTTGTTTCGAACACCTCAACCGAAAATAGTCAAAAACCCAGTGAAGAGTCAGAGAACAAACCTGAACTCAATGGTTCCGAAAAGAAAAAAACTAACAATGAAGAGTCAGAAAGGAATAATATGCAATCAGATGAGCACCACAATAACGGACAAGTAGTTGAACAGGAAATAGACACGGGCCTTCAACCAGAAGCAACCGAAGGCGCTGGCAGCGATGCCACAGATGCTCCAGAAGCCCCCTCAACCCCGCAGGCGCCAAGCACAACCAATGCCCAGAGCAGGTATGTTGATAAAGCATTAATTAAAAAGGCGGCTCTGCTCCATAAAGTAGGTCGACTAAATGAAGCGATACCGGCGCTGGACAAAGTATTTGATCGTTTTGCCCGTTCAGAGAAACCCGAACTCTATAACCAGGCGTCCATCGCTCTCATCAATAAAATGAAGATCGTGGAGAAGCTGGAACTCCGTGATCAGCTGTTGCCGGTATACGAGCAGTTGATCAATCGGCTCGATGATTCAAAAAACAGCGAGTTCAGCAAATATGTGGATCACGCATACGCAAAACGAGTCGACACCCTGCTGGAGGCTGACAAGCTGGAGCAGGGGCTTGAAGCGATCGGCAAGGCAATTCAGCGGTTCAAGGCCTCTTCGGGAAAAGGAGGATTGCTGGAACAGGCAATGTACAAAAAAGCGGAAGTGCTCGAATCACTCGGCCGCGATGAGGACGCAATCGAAGCCTATGACGAGCTTTTGGGTACCTTCGACAAGTAAACAGCGTCTAAAAGTCCATGATAATCATCAAGAGGTTACATTATGGAACGTTTATTTCAATCCCTGAGACAACAACTGGCATTTGAGATAATGTTTGTTGAGAACGTGAGCAGACCGTACCACGACTACCAGGAAAAGCTGGAGGTGGTGGATTTCGAGTACCGGGGCATGAGCTGCCAGCTTGTACTTAACGGAAAAATCATGTTGAAAAGCCAGGACCTGGAAACATCCGTTGAATCGTACCAGGATCTGGTCAGCGCATTGCGGAACGCCGGCACTACCAAAAAGGCAGCTGGGTAGTTTTTATTTAACCGACTTAATTTACAAGAGTTGTAAATATCATCTATAGGCGGCTATACTCTTGCATACGCCATTATACCGCGCTAAAAGCGGATCAAACTCTGTCTTCGGTAAAGGAGACAGAGTTTTTTATTTGAGGCATTCCCAGGCAGATGCGGAGTATCGATCCTCGGAATCCACAATCCATAATCCATCATTCATAAATTTCCCCAACAAGGATAATGGGAGATCGCTCTCCTGCCTAAGGTGTATAAGCGGAAACAACTTACCCAACGTCAATGAAAGAACGCCTGTGCGGTTATTTCCGCTTTGCCTTCCATACAAAGCAAATATCCTGGAGAAATGAAGGCTAATATTCCTTGTTGATTCGTTTTATCAGCTCAATTTCGGAGGTATCAAAGGCAGAACCGTCACGGCGAAAGATATCGTGAAACCAAACTTCGGGCTCAGAAGCCTGGAGATGATCTTCCCAGCGATATACTTCGCGAACTTCACCTCTCCAGCGCTCATAGAACTCATCTCCATATCCTCGTGGTGATTGCCAGGAATAGATTGTTTGCGTTTTACCGCTGACAAGTCCCCAGTTTATGGCCCCGATATTCTGCTCGGCAAAAAACGGGAAATGAGTCTGAAACTTACTGCCGTTGGTTCGTGCCATATACTCCGTACATATCATCGGCCGGTCGTACATCTCCTGCAGGCGTCCTACAACTTCGCGGGTTCGATCGATGGAGTTGTAGTCGTGAAACGTGATAATATCAGAATTGGCAGCTGAAAACCTGTTCAGCTCTTCAAAATCATCGTTCCAGATCCACATCCCGATGGTGATAGGTTGGGAGGGATTCACATCACGCGCCCACGCTGTCACGTTTTTAAGCAACGGTAGTGAGCTGGACGGCGGGTTTTTACCGTTTCCGGGTTCATTGTAGAGATCCCACATCAGCACGCGGTCATCCCCATCAAAGTGGCTGATCAAATCCTGTGTATAGGCCTTGAGGACCGGATATAGCGCCTCATCCAGCCGCTGATCGTGCCCGGGGCTTTCCACCCAGGCGCTGTTGTGGATACCGGGTACAGGGTCCGGCTGCTCACCCAAATTCGGATCGTCTCCCCACACATCGTCAAACAGCACAAACATTATTTTGATGCCATGACTGTCGGCGATCTCCAAAAACTGCTCCATCCGATTTTTCAGTCCCTCCGGACTGCGGGCCCATACGAGATAATGCAAGTATACGCGCATGGTATTAAAACCGATATCTTCAGCCCATCCCAGTTCGCGATCGATCGTTTCCGGGTCAAAACTAAACTCCTGCCACATCTCAATCTGGTTGATGGAGGTGCTGGGGTTAAAGTTGGCTCCGGAGATCCAGTCGTGCTGGTCATACCACTTCTGTGCTTTTTCTTCCGACCATACCTCTCCCATCACTTCCTGGGCAGTTGTCACGTCCGGCGATAGCAGAAGCGGAATCAGTATAACGCCGAATACAAACAATATTACATTGTGCTTTATCATAATGGTTGGTTTTTCTGTGATTATTAGTTGTTACAGGGAAGACAAATTACTGTCCGGATGGAACAGATCTCAATTTTCCGCTATTGCGGGAGGATAAAATTCGGAACTCTTCCTCATTCCAGGTAAATGTGAGCGCTCCGCCCGGGAAGGGGACTTTTTACTTCCCTTTTTTGTAATGAATTTCCGGGAGATCCAGCAACAACCGGGCCGCGGCCTCCGGGGTGATATCCCGCTGCGAGCTTCCAAGCATCTCATACCCTACCCGAAATTTTTTAACCGTGGCCGAACGCAGCAGAGGTGGATAAAAATGCATGTGAAAATGCCACTCAGGATAGGCATTCCCATCGGTTGGAGCGGGATGAAAGCCGGCGGAATACGGGAACGAGATATTAAATACGTTGTCATATTTTATCGTGACACTGCTGATTACAGAAGCCAGTCCCTCCTTTTCCTCCTCCGTCATATCAGTGAAGCGGCTGAACGGTCGTTTGCTCACCAGCAGGGTCTCAAACGGCCAGAAGGCCCAGAACGGCACCAAGACAGCAAAGTGTTCGTTTTGGACGACAATACGCTCGTTCTCCTGCTGCTCAATCTCCAGGTAATCCTGCAGAAGCGTGTTACCGTGCTTCTCATAATACTTTTTAAACTGCTTCAGCTCTTTTGCCGGTTCGTCGGGAATGGTTTCCTGCGCCCAGATCTGCCCGTGGGGATGTGGATTGCTGCATCCCATAATCTCCCCTTTGTTCTCAAAGATCTGCACATAATTTATATACTCCCGGTTGCCGAGCTGCCGGTATTCACTGACCCAGAGATCCACCACTTCACGAACCTGTGACAGTTCCATCTCCGGCAGGGTCAGGTCGTGACGGGGTGAAAAGCAGATCACGCGGCAGATCCCTTTTTCCCCTTTGGCCACCAGCAGGTCGTTGGTATTGAAGGATTCTGAAGGCGTATCCGGCTTCAGCGCACTGAAATCGTTGGTAAAGACAAACGTACTGGTGTATTCAGGGTTTTTAGCATCGCCGGCCCGTTCGTTGCCCGGACATAAATAGCATCCGGGATCGTACCGGGATTTCTGATCGGCGGACTTCTCCTCCTCCTTGCCCTGCCAGGGGCGTTTGGCCCGGTGGGGACTTACCTGGATCCATTCCCCCGTCAGTGGATTCAGTCGCCTGTGCGGGTGCTCCGAAAAATCTAGCTTCATAATCTTACCGATTTTTACTTTCCAGGGAGAGGACTTCAGCTCCTCCTCCGATTTTTGTTCTGTAGATATTTACGGCCCGGGTCGTTTTTTCGAGATAGATATCAGATATACGACCTGCGAACTCTTCAACTGCCTCCTCCTTCACCAGATTGATTGTACAGCCACCAAAACCGCCGCCCATCATGCGCGATCCAAGGACACCGTCAATCTTGCGAGATTCCTCCACCAAAATGTCAAGTTCGGAACAGCTGACCTCGTACATATCCCGCAGTCCCGCATGAGAAGCGTACATTCGATCCCCAAAAGCATCGATATTCCTGTTTTCAAGATCATCACAGCCCTTCAACACCCGCTCGTTTTCCTCGATCACGAACCTGCAACGTTTGTAGATAATGGGATTCATTTCGTCGCGATGCTTGTCGAGCAGATCATGATCTACATCTCTCAGGCTTTGGATGGCGGGATCATGTTGTGCAAAAAACTCCACGCCCTGCTCGCACTGCCGCCGCCGAACATTATATTCCGAGGAAGCCAGCTCCCGGCGAATCTGGGTATCGCATAATACAATCTGGATATCATCCTGCTTAAAGGGATACAGTTCATATTCCAGGGAGCGACAGTCAAGCTTCAGGGCGTGACCGCTTTCCCCGTGAATATTTACAAATTGATCCATAATACCACACTGTACGCCCACAAACTCATTTTCCGCCTGCTGGGCCAGCAGGGCGCGCTCGCGTTTGGGAATATCAAGATCAAATATTTCTGACAGTCCCGTGATAACGCCGCCCTCAAGAGCCGCCGAGGAAGACAGTCCCGCCCCGATCGGGATATTTCCCCCAAAAACGCAATCAAAACCGCCTATTTCATAGTCTGCCATCTGTAGCTCCACAATCACTCCCAGCAGATAGTCGGGCCATCCCATCCCGGTTTTTGAAAACTTATCTTCATCCAGGTCGTGGGTATGGGTTTCTTTTTTATCAACGGCGACCATATTTATTTCGGACCCCCCGTTCGGTGCCAGGGCAAGCACAATCACCTTGTCGATGGCCGCCGGCAGTACAAACCCGTCGTTGTAATCGGTATGCTCTCCAATCAGGTTCACTCGTCCCGGCGATTTTACCACTATATAATCACTCTGGAAACGATTGTTGAACTCGGTTTCTATTTTCTTGATCAGCTGCTTCATCATGCAGTATTAGAAATTAATATTCATTTTTTTACCAGAATACGGCGTAAAGTACAGCTACCAGTACCAGTATAACGTAAGCACCGATGTTAAACGCCGGGCTGGTTTTAAACATCTCAGCGGTGGTATGGATCGCTTTCGGATCCTCGTCACGGGGATTGGTAGACAAGCTGACCCCTGCAATAATTGCGATGGTGGCAATAAGCGTGTAGAACATCTGGTCCAGAAAAGGAAGTTGAACAGCAGGGGTTTTCAGAAACACCGCAATTACAATGGAGGCCAACACCCCATATATAGCCCCTTTTGACGTCGTTTTTTTCCAGAATAGTCCCATTAGGAAGACCGCCAGTATGCCCGGACTGACCATACCGGTGTATTCCTGGATATACTGGAACACCTGGGGCACGGTCTGCAGTTGAGGTGCCATCAGCATAGCCACCACCAGTGCAACTCCGGCGGTAATTCGCCCCATGTTGACCGTTTGCTTATCCGTCGCCTCACGATTTATATACGGGATATAGATATCCATTGTAAATATGGTAGCCACGGAATTGAGCATGGAAGCCATTGACGAGACAATGGCCGCCGCAAGTGCTGCCACCACCAAGCCCAAAAAGCCGGGAGAGAGAAATACCCTCATAAGCCACGGGTACGCATTGTCGTATTTGATGCTTCCATCCTCCCTGGCAAAAGCATCAACAACCCCCGCAATTTGCGTAGTCCCTTCGGGCTGATTATAGAGCACATAAACGATAATACCCGGAATGACAACAATCAACGGGATAATCAATTTTAAAAAACCGGCGAAAATAATCCCTTTTTGTGACTCCTTGAGTGATTTTGCAGCCAGCGTCCGCTGTATAATATACTGGTTGAAGCCCCAGTAATAGAGATTGGCCACCCACAGTCCGCCAATCAGAACGGCAATACCCGGCAGATTGCTAAATTCAGGGTTCGACCGATCCAGGATCATGGTAAACTTTTCTCCGGCTACATCATAAATGTGAGCCAGGCCGTTTAGTATGCCCCCTTCGGGAGTAACATTGTAGAGACCGGCGATCGTGACGACAAAACCACCCAGGACCAGCAGACCAACCTGCAGTACATCGGTCCAGGCAACAGCGGCCAGTCCCCCATACAGGGAGTAAGCTGCAGCAATCGCAGACAGGCCCAGGAGCGCATAGATCATGAGACTGCCATCCCCCGTGCCCATGATGGTGTCGAGGGCCAGTGCTCCAAGATAGAGTACCGTCGTAAGGTTCACGAATACGAACAGTGCAATCCAGAAAACGGCTAAAATCGTTTTAAGCGTAGTATTAAACCGCTGCTCAACAAATTCCGGGATCGTAAAGATTTTCTTTTCGATAAAGATCGGCAGAAAGTATTTGCCGACAACAATCAGCGTGACAGCCGCCATCCATTCGTAGGAGGCGATAGCGAGTCCGACGGCAAAGCCGGAGCCTGACATCCCGATAATCTGCTCAGCCGAAATATTGGCGGCTATAAGGGAAGCACCTATTGCCCACCACGGCAGAGACTTGCCGGCCAGAAAATAATCCTCGGCATTTTTTTGGTGCCCCTCCTTGTCACGGGAAACCCAGAGTCCAATTGCCACAATAACCACGGCATAGGAGATAAATACAATGTAGTCGAGTGTAGTAAATCCCATAAATGATGTCGTTTAGTTTCGACCGGCACGCCCGGCTGATGTTTCAGTTGTAATCTAGTTAATCCTGTATCACATAGGAAACAGTGGAATAGCCAGTTCACTGGTTAATGAGCGTTATATTTAATACGGCTAATAACATCCCGTTAAGTACATGTTAAATAGAATATACTATTGTGTTACAACTTGTTACCGTAACCACATACATTTATTTTAGGCCTGATTCGCCTTCAACAAAAGCTATTTCGGCATCAATTAATATGCAGAACTTGTAACAAGGTATTGCACCCTGTGTGACTGCCAGTTGTCAGTTATGCCTTATAAGTGCTGGTCAGAAGGCTTTGCAAAACCCATATCACTCATCCGGCGCCCTGCTTCTTTAAAATCACGAGTATGTCTTGATGCCAATCGTTTAAATTCGACTACCCAAACCGGACAGCCGGCAACCAGAACGCCCTTATGTTAGCGATAACATTTAACTTATTCAATATGCTTATGACCATATATTATTTGATGGGAATTCACCCTTAATTTATATCGTTCAGGCATTTAAAAGTATGACCTCGCATCTATTTTAGGATCAAAACAAAGCGATGACCTGCCCGTATTCTGCAAAGTTAAAAGCACGGTTCATATATTCGGGCATCCACACGATTTTCTGATCACCATTTCGGTGGCGATCTCGATATTCTCAATTAAGGGTTCATCCTCCTCGATTGTGGATATCAATTTTTCCGCTCCCCTTTTCCCGACGTTATAGGCCGGCTGGTGGATGGTCGTCAGCGGGCAGTCGACCAGCTCGGACCGCACTTCATCCGTAAAACCGACAATGGCGATATCTTCCGGGATTGAGAGCCCTTCTTCCCGGATGGCATCCATCGCCCCAAAGGCAGCGGGATCATTGACCGCAACAACGGCCCGGGGGCGATCCTCATCAGGCAACTGCAATAGCTTCTGCATGGCGCGATATCCTCCTTCCTCCTGGTATCCACTTTTTAACACCCACTGTTCTTTTACCGAAAGTCCAGCTTCCCGCAATGCGGAAACATATCCTTCAAACCGTTCTTTGCCGATGGAAACTTCACGAGGTCCGCTGAGATGCGCTATTTTCCGGTACCCGTGGGCGATCAGGTGCGCGGTAATTTTTCGGGAGCTCACCTTGTCGTTCACACTCACGCAGCTGGCCCCGATATTTTCAATGCAGCGATCAAAAAAGACGACCGGAATCCCTGAATTTATAACCTCTTTGTAAAAACTGTAATCATCTTCTGTCTGTGAAGATGAGACCAACATGCCATCAACCCGCTGCGCCCGCAACGTGTTGATGGCGTCTTTTTCGCGCTCAAACTGTTCTGCTGAGTGGGTCAGTATCAGGTGGTAACCGGAGCTGTAAGTCACCTCTTCAATACCGCGGACAACCTCCGGGAAAAAGGCGTGTGAAATTTCCGGGATGACGACCCCGATGGTATGGGTTTTCCTTGAAACCAGGCTTTTGGCCACGTAATTCGGTGTATATCCCATACTTCGAGCCTTCTCCAGGACCCGTTCCCGCGTTTTCTCATCAACATTTTTTTTGTTGTTAATCGCCCGCGAGACAGTCATGGCGGATAGCCCGAGTTCTTCTGCAATCTGTTTTAGTGTTACTTGCGAACTCACACCTTATTTTAATTAGAGGCTCTTGGAAACTATTTCAAACATTCTATTCATCCCGGTTTACAAAGTATACCTGAACAGAACCGTCATTATTTGCAATAACCACGGCCGGGGTTCCTCCGATATTGATCATTTTCATCTTCTTGGCATCATGGGGAGCCAGGAAGCCGCTTTTGAATGGAGAAACCGGTGCAAATGATCCGGTCCCCGATCCCTGCAAAAACAAACCGTTGCCGGCGTCATTACGGGGAGTCTGGGGTTCTGCATTATACAAATTTCCAGCCAACAAAAGATCATCTGTTCCATCCTGGTCAAAATCGTGAACAAGTATGTCCTGAACGGAGGAAACCTGCGCTTCATTCGGCAGTGGATGAGACTTAAAGCCCTGTTCAGAACGATTTTCCAGGTACATGCTTTTAAAGGTGGTGGCCTGCAGGTGCAATGCCTCTTCCATCGCCTTCGTCCCCACCACCTGTTCAACGGAGGCTTCGGCGTACTCCTCATAGCTCTGGAATTTCTTGTTGATGGCCGGGATTTTCATCCCCATCTTCGCTTTACCATACCAAGGGATATGCTCCCCATTTCGCTGAACCGTAAACAGCAAGTCTATACTTTGGTTGCTGTCAAAATCATCCGCGTAGACTTCAAACGGCTCATCGGGAGAGGCGCGGTAGGTGTAGTTTTCTCCCAAATTTCCAGCTAACAGGTCGGGGTCTCCGTCCTCATCCAGATCCGCGGCGGCCAGGCTGTGCCACCACCCGCGCTGCGACTCGTTGCCTGTTTCAGCTGTTAAATCTTCAAACGAATCCCCGTTATTGCGATAAAACTGAATCGGCAGCCATTCGCCTGCAGTGACAAGATCAATATTTCCATCCCCGTTAAAATCGATCCATTCGGCATCCGTGATCATCCCGGCCTGGGATACTTCAGGTATAACGTGGTCCGTAACATCACTAAAATTGCCCCCGTCGTTGCGCAATAGATAGCTTTGGGGTGCATAGGGATACCGGCCCGGAACCTGGCGACCGCCGACAAACAGGTCGGGATCTCCATCTTGATCATAGTCAGCTGCTTTTACCACGCCACTGCTGGTCAACATTTGGGGCAGTGCAGCCCGATCTTTTATAAACCGACCTGTTCCGTCATTCAGGTAGAGGCGATCCTGCAACATGTCTGATGCCGGGGAAAATTCATATCCCCCACTTGCCACATACAGATCTGGATTCCCGTCCCCGTTTGCATCCAGGAATGCAGCTCCCACATCTTCCCGGGCGCGGTCATCGATCCAGGGCTGAGATTCCGCTGACCGCTCAAACCGACCGTCTGTCGTTTGCAAATACAGTTTACCGGCCTGCTCCGCCGCGCCTCCGACATACAGGTCCTCGCGTCCATCTCCGTTAACATCCGCGACTGCCAGTGGAGGTCCCAGCCTGGAAAGCTGATACGGAAGCAATCCCTGAACCTGGTAATCAGAATAGCGATTTTCCGAATGCTCGAAATCAATCCCTGTCTTTTCCGTTCTTTCCGTAAACAGGGACTTCCCGGCGCCCCGTGATGGCGGATTCCAGCGTCCGTCGGCCTCCTCATACCTGAGTACAACCTGGGTATCGGCGTTGATATCGGTCAGCAGCTGGTACTGATGATCGGGCCAGATAATCTCAAGGGAGTCAACGTTTGTGTCGCCGCCCAGGCCAAAAAACTGGCGGGGATCGACCGACGACTGGTATCCCCGGTAGGGAGAAACCCAGGCGTGCTGCTTTTGAGATCGGCTGGTAACAATCAACCGTGCCCCGATGCCCTGGCGGTTTTGAGGAGCACCTTCCAGCTGGACGGTCAGAGTATGATTGCTGGTCAGCGTATCCGCCCGGTTTCGAAATATCGAGGCCGGGGCGTTAATATTGTTAATCACCACGTCCAGGTCCCCGTCGTTATCCAGGTCGGATTGGGCGGCACCATAGGAATACCCAGGAGTATCAAAGCCCCACTCCTGCGATCGGTCGTCAAATGTCAAATCGCCATTATTTCTGAAAAAATAGTTGGGGACTTTGTAACCGTGAAGCTCTTCCAGGAGCCGGCGTCTTTTCTGCTTGTTGACCTCTTCCGTACCAAAACGGCCCAGGCTGTTGGCCTCTTCCAGGAAGTCATAATTGTTGATCGCCTTCGGGAATCCGTTGGTCACCATCAGGTCTTTGTGCCCATCGTTGTCGTAGTCCCCGAACAGTGCACTCCAGCTCCAATCGGTATAGGCCACTCCCGCAAGGCGACTGATTTCGCTAAATACAAGATCTCCCTCCGGAGTCATCCCGTTGCTGAGCTGCAGGGTGTTCTGGGCATACTGGTGATAGTACCCCTTGGCCCGCATCTCCTGGTAGTGGCTGTAGGTGATCCCGCCACTCATCTTCTTGCGCTTGATGTAGTCGTCCGGCATCATCTCTGTCTGGTATATATCCGGCCATCCGTCGTTGTTGAAATCGGCAATATCAACGCCCATGCCGGCAAAACTGCTGTGTTTCAGGAATTCCCGGGTTTTGTCTGAAAATGTGCCGTCGCGGTTATTGATATAAAGCACATCATTCGTAATCACATCATTTGAAACATAAATATCCGGCCATCCATCCCGGTTTATATCAGAGACCGCCACTCCCAGCCCAAATCCCTGTTTCCTGACAATTCCGGCCTCCGGACTCACGCGGGTAAACGTTCCGTTGTCATTCCGGTATAGCTCATCGTAGCTATACCTTGTTTCATCGGCAGGCAGCCCCGCCGGCCGGACCGCATTATTCCGTGCAAAAGCTCCCGGTGAATGATTTAGCAAAAAAAGATCAAGATCCCCATCACGATCGTAATCCAGGAACGCTGCATGCGTGGTAAAGGCCGTACTGTCGAGGTTGTACTCTGCCGCCGATTCAGTAAAGGTGAGATCCCCGTTGTTGATAAACAACAGGTTTTTACGGGACTCTTTCGGTGCCCTTTCTGACGAAACAGCAGATACGTAGATATCCAGATGGCCATCCCCGTTGATATCCACCATGGAGACGCCGGATACCCACCGATCGGTCTGGACACCGGCCGTATCGGTAATATCTTCAAACTGCATATTCCCCTTGTTCAGGTATAACCGGCTACTTTTCATATTCCCGGTCAGGTAAATATCCGGCAAGCCGTCGTTGTTTATATCTCCGATCCCGACCCCTCCCCCGTGGTAGGTAAAAGGATAGTTATAGTTATTCAGTGAGTCGGAAGGGATGATTTCATTGTTAAAGGTGACGCCGGTCTGTTCAGGAGACAGCTTTTGAAACAAGGTGGCTCCCTGCTCTCCGGAAAAAGAACAGGCAGATATCGAAAAAAAGATCAAGTAGACAAATATTTGCAGGTATGAATGTTTCAAAACGTAAATAACGGGGTGTGAATTGATTTATATTCCGGTAATGTGCTTAAAAATATCGATTTGGAAGGCTTCCTCTCAATATGTTACGGTAATCTCTGGTTCTCCTTTCAGATCCACTGTTTGAGAAGAACCGTCATGCCAGAAAACCTCCAGGCTCGCCGGTTCGCTTGAGGCGCCCAAAACCTGGGTGTAACTGCGCTGCGACCGGTACCCAGAACCTGCCTGCCATTCTCTCAGGGGCCCTTTACTGCCATCCTTGTACACCAGTCGCACAGCAGCACCGACCGCATCGGCATTTGAGGGCGGCCCCTTGAGCCTGACGCGTATGCCCTTCCGCTCCGTCTGATTAAAGAACAACCTGGTGGCTCCTTCATTCTGGGTAACCGCCAGATCTACCCTGCCATCCCGGTTGACGTCACTGACGGAGGCCGAACGTTGCTCACCGTAAACCATTATTCCGCTGTCATGACCTTTTACGATCTCAAAATCCCCGGCACCATTGCCAAGCAGAAGCAGTCCGCGTCCGGCGTCCTGGCGCGGGATATACGAGGGAAACGGGAACAGGTTTTGGCTGAGGAAAAGATCCTCATTTCCGTCGTTGTTGAAATCGGCCACCGCGGGATGGAAAGCCGTTGAAAACTGGGCATATTCGGGCAATGGCACGGGCCTAAACCCCGAACCCGTGTTAATGAATAACATGTTTCGCAGCGTATTGATCTGTTTAGACGGTATCTTGCTGAAATCCTGACCGAATATTTCGTCTACCGAGGAATGTGCATATTGTTCATGCGAGGCAACATTTCGTAGTACAACAGGAAGAGAATCGAAGGAATAGAGTTTTCGCCGGGGCACATAGGCATCTAAAGCCGGACTGTAGTAACTGTCTACGATATCGACGCGGTTATCCATATTGAAGTCGCTGTAAAACAGTTTTAGGGGCTTCGGCTCGTTCGCCTGATCGTTAAGCTGGTAAACGCTATTGGCCCCGATGTTGGTTGCCACGATATCGGGCAGGCCGTCATTGTTAAAATCACCGGTCGATACCCCGTTCCACCAGCCTTTGTGAGCTTCAAGTCCCATGGCACTGCTGACATTGCGGAACGTTCCCCCCTCATTTTCAAACAACACCAGCGAATCCCACTGCCGGCTTACCAGCAGGTCCGGGTCTCCGTCCCGGTCAAAATCGGTGAACACGGCCCCGGTAACCAGGCCCAGCTCATTCATAATGTCGGCATTTGCCCGATCCAGTTGAAATTTCCCCCTATCGTTTCGGAATATTCTTGAACGCGCATCACGTGGGTAGTTGGCCGGTTTGAAGCTGCCTCCCACAAAAAGATCAATATCTCCGTCAGCATCGACATCTGCCGCGGTGAGGGGGCCCGTAGTTGATAGAATGCCCGGCAGCTCTGCGTCTTTTTCAATCTCTTCCCGCCCCGATCTGACCAAAAATTGATACGCGGAAGGTGCGCGGGGATCCCCCTGTTCAAAATTGGCACTGCCCATGATCAGCCGTGTCCCCTCCGCAGTTCCCCAGCCCAGGAGTGCGGTTTGGTCGCCTGGAGCTGCGCTGCCAAGTGCCCCCGGTTCAATTGCAGTAAGATTTCCTTCTCCATCATTTTCAAACACCGCTGCAGCCTCACCCTTTCCCGAAGTGATAAACAGGTCATCATCGCCATCCCGGTCAAAATCGATCCAGGAGATGCCCGGTCCCTGTTCACTCAGCTTTAGCGGTAGCATCGGCTGGATATTGGTGTCGGTGTACTGGTCTTCGTGATGCGTATGAGAAAGACGGTCGGATTCGTCCGCAAAAAATGTCGATGCTGACGCCGATTTTATTGATCTCTTATCCCCGCTTTGCCGCGGTTCTTCCGCGGAGGCGGACTCCACCACGTAAATCCTGTTCGCCTTAACGCTGTCAATTTGACTTTCGGTGCCGTCCGGCCAGGTTACTACAATTCGGTGAACAGAAGGTTGCTCATCAGCTGCAAAAAAAACCGCCGGCTGTAAACCTGACACGTAATTTCCGCTGGCTACGATCTCCTTTTGTTGGACCGGTCCCGCTCCATGAAGCTCCACCCTGGCACCGATACCCATTGTGTTGGGGGCTTCCCCCTCCAGCCGAACGGCGATCCGGGGGGCATCACTCGTATTTTCATAGACGGCAGCCTGTTGACGCAACCGGTTCATCGCCAAATCCGGGTCCCCGTCATTGTCAAGGTCGGCAATTGTCATGCCGTTTGTCACGTCAGCCTCCCCGAATCCCCACTCCGAACTTATGTCGGTAAACGTGAGATCGCCATTATTCCGAATAATCTTGTTCGGTATATCAAGAGGCGGATACTTCAGGATATTTCCTGCTCCTCCCATCGACTGCCCGGACTGTGAACCGGCCTTCAGCTGACTGTCGATATCCTGGTAATCGTAGGCATGTCCCGTGGCAATTACCAGATCCTCATACCCATCCAGGTCAACATCCAGGAAGCTGGTAGCCCACGACCATTCGGTAGCCTGCACGTTGGCATAATAGGAGATCTCGGCAAACGTATGATCCCCCCTGTTCAGGTAAAGTGAATTCTTGTTATACTGTGGAATCCCGTTTATGGGATCCAGGAACTCCGAAAGTTGACGGGTGCGCTGCCGATGGTCGCTGCTCAACATTTCGGATACGAAAAAGTCCAAATTCCCGTCCCGGTCGATATCCGAAAAATCAACGCCCATGGCAGAGTAGCTCATGCTCCTGATCATATTATCGGGCATTTGGCGGAATATGCCATCCCCCTGGTTTATCCAGAGGCGATCCGGGGTCCAAAAATCGTTGGCTACGTACAGATCCGGCAGCCCGTCTGCGTTCAGATCCTGGAACCGGGCCGTCAGCCCCCAGTCGCGCGGCAGGCCCATCGGGGCTCCCTCCTGGTCCACGAAATGGACGGAATCCTGCACTTTTTCAAAGCGTCCCGAACCATTATTGAGATACAGTTCATCAGCGGCTCCGTACTCGTTCCGATACGATCTGCCATCCGTCTCAATAATATCGTAATATTCATCGTAGGGCGGTCGAACAACAAGCGAATCTCCGCGTTTCTCGATAGTATTTTCTGTTGTCAATTCATCGGGACTGAAGATATCACGGGCCGTCCTCAGCTTATAGTTGGTGATATACAGGTCCAGATCGCCATCCCCGTCAATATCTGCCAGAGCCATCGTGTTGCTTCCGTTGGAGGAACCAAGTCCGCTGTCCTCTTTTAACGTAAATTTTCCGGTCCCGTCATTAATATAGAGTTCATTGCCATCAGCGAGGGAAGTGACCAGGAGATCCGGATCACCGTCTCCATCTACATCCGCAAACGTTACACCAGTAGAGCTGTATCCTTCATGAGCAACACCAGCCTCCCCGGTAATATCCCTGAACTCCATTCCGCCCAAATTTTTATACAGCTTGTTGGGGCCCTCAAGCTGTGCGAAATACAGATCGATCAGTCCGTCGTTGTCGATATCTGCAGCGGCCACTCCCGAACCGTTCAGATAGTTTCGGTTTTCCGAGATACGCTCCTCTGAAATGTGGTTGGAGAAACGAATATTTGTCGTTGAGGCTCCCCTTTTTTCGAACCCCGTTTCCCCGAAATACCCGGGAGAAAGGGCGGCCCACCTGTATCCATCTTCCTGGTTCCACTGTAGCTTGTTGTCGGATGAACAGCCCACAATTATTCCACAAACCAAAATACTCTGCAGGAAAATTGTAAAAGGAGAAAAGTGCACGCTATGGCAAGTTGTTTTTGGGCTTTGTGAAAAAGCATTTTAGCCTGCAAAATGAGTGCAGCATGAATACGCGAATTATTCTACGCTACACCCTTCCACAGGCTTGTAATTAATTATCCGTTATGGTTTTGCACTGCCTTTCTCAATTCAATACCCGGCGCCGAATATATCCTGAAAATGCGGATTCAACGGCAATTCCAAGAAAAATGAACGGAACCCCGGGTCTCGGCCCTTGTCTATGTTTCAAAACTATCGGCTTTCACGTAGGCATCGATGACCGCCTGCTCGCCTTCCTTACCTTCACGGGCGTTGCCGTGCTCCATGCCCAGGATGCCGTCGTAGCCCTTCTCATGGATGTATTTGAAGACGTTCCGGTAGTTGATCTCCCCGGTATAGGGCTCATTGCGGCCCGGCACGTCCCCCTGCTGGATGTAGGCGATCTCGTCCCAGCACAGCTCCATGTTGTGGATCAGGCGTCCCTCATTTTTCTGCATGTG
>NZ_JBINJE010000120.1:0-481 GCF_043951955.1 Halalkalibaculum sp. DA384
ATGCGATCCAGGTGGGGCGTCTCGATAAATCGATCGTCATATGCACTCAAAGTCTGGTAGGAGTGATCATCGCTCATGATAAAGACAATATTGGGTTTCCCTGAGTAATCCTCCGATTGAGAGCGGTTGCAGGAGGTGTAAAAAACCACGAGCATTAGCAGTATAACAGAAGTACCCCAACTGCGGTAACAGGAGTTATTCATATGAAGTCCGGTTTTTTTCTGAGGATCATTACAGTGTAATGTAATTTTACGTTTTGCTACTCTTAAAAAGCTCACTTTCCCGGCACCTTATGGATCGTCAGGTAGATCGTGTCGGCGTACTGCCTGCCACCGACCGACTCCAGTGTCAGTTGAATACGCATTTGATCAACGGGCTGCAGATCTTGATCCGAGATTTGAATCAGAATCGTTTTGCCATCCTCAGACAACTCTGCGCCTTGTACGGGAACATCATCCTGGCCGGTTTGCTCTGGATTTTT
>NZ_JBINJE010000121.1:0-466 GCF_043951955.1 Halalkalibaculum sp. DA384
ACAAGCTGCATTTGGTAGTGAGTTTGGACGGGGTCTATCAGAGCATGGATCTGACCAAAGCCAGTGTCCATGATGTTCACTATTTGAAAGATATTAAACACAGCGGGCTCAGCGATTGCCTGCTGCTGGCCGACAAGGGATATCTGTCCGGCAAGCAACAGATTGATTTGTTTTACAGTGCTGGGATTGAGCTTCAAACGCCGATGCGTCGCAACCAGCGAGGCTATCGACCGTGGCCGAAGGTGTTTAAAACCGCTCGGCGCCGGGTGGAAACGGTTTTTTCGCAGCTCTGTGATCAGATGATGCTCAAACGAAACTATGCCAAAACATTTGCTGGACTGCGAGCTAGATTGATTAGCAAAATAGCCTCTGTGACGCTATTGCAGTACATCAATTGGCAAAACGATGAACCCATTAATCGCATTAAACATGCATTGGCTGCTTAAGGTTAACCCCTAAACGCGTT
>NZ_JBINJE010000122.1:0-437 GCF_043951955.1 Halalkalibaculum sp. DA384
TTCGGCGCGGAGTTCATCCCGATCTACCAGAAGCACCCGCAGGCGAACATGTATGCGATCTGCCAGCGGACCGAGGAGGACCTGAACCAGGTAGGCGAGGCCTTCGGGATTCCCAAAGCCCAGCGCTACACCTCCTATGAGGAGTTGCTGGAAGATCCGGCCGTGGACGGGATCCACATCAACACCCCGATCCAGCTGCACGCCGAGCACACCCTGGCGGCCCTGCGGGCCGGCAAGCATGTGGCCTGCACGGTGCCGATGGCCACCTCGGTGGAGGACTGCAAGGAGATTGTGGAGACCGTCGAGCAGACCGGGCTGATCTACACGATGGCCGAGACGGTGGTCTACAGCCGGGAGTACCTGTTTGTGAAGGAGCTGTACGAGCAAGGCGAGCTGGGGCGGATCCAGTACCTGCAGGCCTCCCACCCGCAGGACAT
>NZ_JBINJE010000123.1:0-428 GCF_043951955.1 Halalkalibaculum sp. DA384
GTTCAATGGTTTTAGCGGAGGTGGAGGAAACGCCACAAAAATTTCTCCGGCGGCGAATTTTTTGGTTCGTTTTTTCTTCGATGAAAAAATGAACAGGGAAAGATGATTAAGAAGCCTGAATGTGAAACAGGAGACTGTTTTCCCAACAGAGGTGTCCCTTTTGTCTTGATACAAAAGGGACGAAAAAATCAAGAAGAATTTAACTCCTCGGGGCGGAGTTCGTTTGTTGCCGCTGTTTAGGTTCGTCGCCCGCCCCTCGTCAGACAGAAATTCTTCCGGTCTTGGACATGGTGCTATAACTCGTTTATACGAGCTCCCCCTTCGAAATTCTTCATTTTTAATTCTTCATTTTTCATTCCTCACTGAACATCCCCCTGCACCCCCTTCGAACATCATTTACCGCTTTTCCATCATAACTGCCACAAGGG
>NZ_JBINJE010000124.1:0-380 GCF_043951955.1 Halalkalibaculum sp. DA384
ACGCCCGGGAGTATTTGAACGCTTAACCTTCTGGCCAGGACAAACTGATATATGACCTTATGATTCATAGAGGTTTATTTTAAGAGGTCATGTTACCTCATCTGTACCAACACATAGGAAAGCTGTGAAAGTGTTTCATTAAAATAGTTGTCTTCTGACCTGTAATTTTACATCTGATCTATCTGTGCGTGAAACAGGCTATGATTTTTGTAATACTTTTTGTGCTACTGTAGGGGAACATTGAAAATAGGGTTCCTGAATTATTCAATTATAAGGAGTGCCTACCCAAATAACTCGACCCAGGATTTCAAATTCCTGTGTTTCATCAGGATTAATTTCTATTGGATCGTATTTTTTATTAATCGTTGTCAGATGTAGCC
>NZ_JBINJE010000125.1:0-355 GCF_043951955.1 Halalkalibaculum sp. DA384
CCGCTGGCCAAGATGAAGGAGTATGAGTCGCTGATCAACCTGGTCCACTACAAGGACTGGGCCGGCCCGGATACCTTTGCCCTGATGGGGGAAGGCAACGTGGACTTCGTGGAGATCACCCGGTGGCTGGTCGAGATCGGCTTCGACGGGTGGATCATCTGTGAGGATGAAGCTCCGAAAGCCGTCGACCACCCCGACGAGGTGACCCTGCACGACGGGCAGTGGATTAAAAACGACCTGCTGCCGGCCCTGCACTAATTCACTGTAACAAACCCGAGGAATACCAATGCCATACGCCGAAACCAACGGAATTCAACTGTATTACGAGCAGCGCGGAAGCGGAGAACCTGTAATC
>NZ_JBINJE010000126.1:0-355 GCF_043951955.1 Halalkalibaculum sp. DA384
GATTACAGGTTCTCCGCTTCCGCGCTGCTCGTAATACAGTTGAATTCCGTTGGTTTCGGCGTATGGCATTGGTATTCCTCGGGTTTGTTACAGTGTATTAGTGCAGGGCCGGCAACAGGTCGTTTTTGATCCACTGCCCATCATGGAGCGTGACCTCGTCCGGGTGATCAACGGCTTTCGGAGCTTCATCCTCACAGATGATCCACCCGTCAAAGCCGATATCTTTCAGCCACCGGGTGATTTCAACAAAGTTGACTTTCCCTTCCCCCATCAGGGCAAAGGTATCCGGGCCGGCCCAGTCCTTGTAGTGGACCAGGTTGATCAGCGACTCATACTCCTTCATCTTGGCCAGCGG
>NZ_JBINJE010000127.1:0-354 GCF_043951955.1 Halalkalibaculum sp. DA384
CTGCCCGGCACCAAATTCGGATGCGGCATCGCCCAGTGCGGGGCCTGTACCGTGCACCTGGACGGCGCTGCCGTCCGCTCCTGCTCGCTGCCGGTCTCGGCCGTCGGAGACGGGCGGGTAACAACAATTGAAGGTCTTTCGGAAGAGGGCGAGCACCCCGTGCAGCAAGCCTGGCTGGAGCATGACGTAGCCCAGTGTGGGTACTGCCAGGCCGGACAGATCATGAGCGCGGCCGCCCTGCTGGAGTCCAACCCGGATCCTTCAGACGAAGAAATCAAGTCCGCAATGAATGGCAACTTGTGCCGCTGCGGTACCTACCTGAGAATTCGAAAAGCTATCAAAACAGCCGCAAAC
>NZ_JBINJE010000128.1:0-346 GCF_043951955.1 Halalkalibaculum sp. DA384
TTATCACAACTAACAATCTGAACCATGATTAGGGTGATTGGTAGGATGGACTTTGATTTTTTCGTTGCCCATCACGGTTCATCACATTAATCCCCAAAATCACGGTTTAAATGGCTCTTTGCTACTAAAAGACCAGCGGTCCCGGGCGCGAATATCGAATAGGAGATCACGATTGGCGATTAAGTTTAATTTCAGGAAGAAGAAATTAAAAAAAGACAAGATGCTATACTAAAGTGCACCTCAACCCCTGTACTGACTCGGCAGGGAATGACAAACAGAAATCAGACTCTCCTCATACTTTGCCAGATTATCACAACTAACAATCTGAACCATGATTAGGGTGATT
>NZ_JBINJE010000129.1:0-344 GCF_043951955.1 Halalkalibaculum sp. DA384
TCCCCTTCACACTCCCGGGTACAGCCATCGCCGAGCCCGCCAGCACACTGTTGCGTAAAAATGTTTTCCTGTTCATATCCCTTTGGTTTTAGTTACTTATATAACTAATAACAACTTATCTCCTCTTACCTAAACCACTTCCGTTCGTCCGGGCACGGGCACCGGGTATGTTCCATCGGGTCCCGGCACGACGGGCGGGGTCTCCTCCCAGCCGATCACATCCCCCGAGTAGGTGGCCATCCGCCCCAACAGGGCCGTCAGCGTACTCTTGGCGCCGTTCTCGGTATCGTTGATCTGCTCGCCGTTGCGGATTGCGGCAAACAGCTCATCGTGCTCCTGCTGGT